>CAMLSH010000082.1 GCA_946482625.1 uncultured Opitutaceae bacterium | reverse complement strand
GTGAGTTTGCCGCCGTCGAGTTTCGCGCCGTCGAAGGACTTCGGGGCGACGACCGTCGGAGCGGCGAAGGTGTTGTGGCTGTCGATCGCCGGCGCCGTGAGGACACGGCCGGAAACTTTCTTCGCCGTCGAACCGGCGAGTGTGGTCGTCACGGTGATCGTTTCGCGGGGATTCAAGTTGGTGAGCGAGAGGTGGATCTTGCCGGCGGCGTCACGCGATGCGGTCGCGCTGACGGCGGGAACCTTCTCTTCGCCGAGCACGTACTGCGGCGTCTTGAGTTCGAGCGGAAGGAAAGTCGCGTCTTGGTGAACCTTATACATCTCGAAGACGTGGTAGGTCGGCGTGAGCAGCATCTTTTCCTTCTCGGTCAGGATCACGGCCTGGAGCACGTTCACCATCTGCGCGATGTTGGCCATGGTCACGCGCTCGGCGTGCTGGTGGAAGATGTCGAAGTTCACCGCGGCAACGAGCGCGTCGCGGAGGGAGTTTTGCTGGTAAAGGAAACCGGGATTGGTGCCGGGCTCGACGTCGTACCAAGTGCCCCACTCGTCCACGATGAGGGCGACTTTTTTCTCGGGGTCGTACTTGTCCATGACGGCCGAGTGGCCCTTCACGTATTCATCCATCGACAACGTGCGGCGGAGCGTGGTGATCCATTCGGCTTCGTTAAAGCCGGTGGCCTTGCCCTTGCTGCCGCTCCAGCTGCCAGTGGGAAGCGTGTAGTAGTGAAGCGAGAGGCCGTGCATGGTTTTGCCGGCGTACTTCATCATGACCTCGGTCCAGTTGTAGTCGTTCGCATTGGAACCGCAGGCGATCTTGTAGATTTTGTTGTCGCCGTAATTTTTGGCGAAGGTCTGAAACTGACGGTAGAGATCGGCGTAGAACTCGGGGCGCATGCTGCCGCCGCAGCCCCAGCTTTCGTTGCCGATGCCGAGGTATTTCACCTTCCAAGCCTTGTCGCGGCCGTTCGCGCGACGAAGGACGGCCATGGGCGCGTCGGTGTCGGCCGTCATGTATTCGATCCACTCCATCATCTCTTTAACCGTGCCGCTCCCGACGTTGATGCCGATGTAGGGCTCGGTGCCGAGCTGTTCGCAGAGATCGAGGAACTCGTGCGTGCCGAAATGGTTGTTCTCCACGACGCCACCCCAATGGCTGTTGTAGACCTTCGGACGTTTCTCGCGGGGGCCGATGCCGTCTTTCCAATGGTACTCATCGGCGAAACAGCCGCCTGGCCAGCGAAGCACGGGGATGTTGAGATTTTTCAACGCGGCGACGACGTCGTTGCGGATGCCGCGGGTATTCGGAATCGACGAATCTTCGCCAACCCAGATGCCTTCATAGATGCAGCGTCCGAGATGTTCGGCGAAGTGGCCGTAGATGTTTTTGTTGATGACCGGGCCGGGTTTGTCGGCACGGATCGTGAGCGAGGCGGGTGCGGCCGGGGCATCGGCGGCGATGACGGGAACGGCGGCGGCAAACGCGCACGCCAGAGCGAGCAGTCCGTGGGTAATTTTCATGGGGAGAGCGGAGTCAACGGAGACGCGAACGACAGACAACGAGTGACGGGTTTGACCGTAACAGAGAACCGCGGCGCGCGCTCATGGGAAGCTCCACCCGCTCAGGCCTGACACGGGAGACGCTCTATGAGTTGAACGGAGTCACGAAGCGGGCGCCGCGTCACGCACGCGCGCCTCGCGATTTCGACACAACGCGGGAAAAACTATTTCTTGGGCAACGCTTCGGGGACCAGCGCGAGGTTTTGTATGGCGGCAAGTCCCCACTGTGCGGTGCCGTTGGTCGAGATGCGTGGCGCTTCGTCGATCGGATTGAGCACGGCGGGACCGGCGATGCGAGTCGTCTGGAGATGTGGCACGCGCGTGTCGTGATGTCCGCGATCGCCCTCGAAAAACTCCTCCCAAGCTCGTTTCGCGAGCGCGGCGTCGCCTTTCGCGCGCGCGGCGTACGCGGTGAGTCGCGAGTGGCCCTGCCGGAGACTGGTGCCACGCAGCGGCGCACCCAGACGGCGGCGCTGTTCCTCGGGTGAGGCGCTGTAGAGTTCGCAGTAGTCCAGCCAGGCTTTTTTGAAGGCGGGATCGTCGACGAGTTCCACGAGTTCCGCGCACACTTCGACCAAGCCGAAAACGGCGCTCAGGTGAGAAACGCTCACACGGTCGTTGGTCGCGATCTCGAAGAGGCCTGTATCCAGATCCATGGCACCACTGCCGGTGAAAAACCCGCGCGGCTGCTTCGCGATCGTGGACATGCTGTTGACGAGGCGTTCGCGACTGCGGGCGTCGCCCGTGCGTTCCCACTCGGTCAGCCACGCCGAGGCCATGGAACCCCAATCGGTGCCGAAACCGAGTCCGGCCAGACTGCTGCTCTGAGTCTCCACGTGGGCACGGCCTGCGCTTTCGCGGGTTGAGCGGAGCTTTCGCGTCGGAGGGATTTTCACGAGCGTGCGGGCCGCCTCGAGCTGTTCGCGCATGAGTTCGCCGACACGTTCGTCACCCGTCAGATAGTAATAGTAGCGCCGGTTGGCGGCGGTGCTGATGCGCAGCTGTTTCGCGCTGCAGCCCCAGTGCAAGACGTTGTGACGCGAACCGAGCGGCGCGAAGCGGCCAATGTGATGCACGTCCACTTCTCCCGTGTGGCGGGTCATCGCCTCGGCGAAACGGAAAACGTCCGCCCGGCCGGTGCGCAGGAAGTAGAGCCACAGCCAGAGATCGGTGGAGAGCTCGGAGTTGTCCCACGCGAAACCGCCGACGTCGTAACGCCACGTGTGACGGTCAGAGTCGTAGGTGTGCATGACGTCGCCGTAGTTCCAGAAGCCATACCAGCGGTGTTGCTCGCGCTGTTTGACGTAGTAGGCGAAGTGCCAGTCGAGTTGTTTTTCGACTTCGGCTTTGGCTGGCGTGGACAAATCGACAGGCGTCCACAAGCCTCCGAAGACGCCGCAGGCGTGAAGATATTCCGGGCGGGCGATAAGCTGCGGCGGCGTGCGGACAGCCTCAGCGAGTTCGGCGAGGCGTTCGCGGGTCGGTGTGGCCGGGAGCAGCCACAGGAGCAGCTCGCTCGTGCGAGCGACGCCCTCGGGTTTGTCGAAGCCGGGCTCGTAATCTTCGTAGGTGATTTCGAGTCCCCCGCGGAGCTGTTTCTCGTAGGTATCCTGGCCGAGGCCATCGTGATAACTGCGGAGATCCATGGCGTCCGCGTCGGGCGCCCACATCCAGACAGTGACGGAAGCAGCCTCTTTCGTGGCGCCGCGGACATCGAGTTGCGCCGGGTGGCTTTGCCAGAAATTGCGCAGGCCAAAAGCCACGCCGCCCTCGGGCGTTCCCGCCCAACCGAGACCGCCGGCGCGCCGGCCCTGAGCGGCCGTCAGCCAGGTGAATCCTTCGCGGGTGCGTTTACGGATATTGAAACCGTCAGCAGTCGATTGAAACAAGGTCCAGTCGTCGTACGCAGGGATATACTGGATACGGCCGCCGGCCGCCGGGTCCCATTTCGAAACCGGCGGTGTGGCCCGTCCGGCGATCTGAGCTTCGCAAACGTCTTCGCCCGGATCACGGCGCAGGCCGGTGATGCCGCGCACGGCTTCGCCGAAAAGTCCCGCGTCTTCACCCGAGAAGCGGATGTGGCGGTCATGAAGTTCTCCACGCAACGGCACCTCGAAGTTCACGCCGAGACCGCGGATAAAATCTTTCTGCTCGTCGCCGTCGTACACGATGGTGTGGACCATGCGCACGGCATCCCCGCCCGCGTAGAAGTACAGTCGCACGACAAAGGGAAGCCAGGCGCGGCCCGCGTCGCTCGCGTGTTTACCCGCCAGCCGGACCACGGCGCGGACCGGGCCGTTTTGCTCCAGTGAAACGTCGTCGATCCGGCCCGCGAAAAACTCCGGCTCTCCCGCCGCCTGCGGTTTGTCCTGCCGGAGCAGCACGAGCCGTCCGTTGCGCAGAATCTCTTTTCCGCCGCGCGAGATGACGGGGATCAACGTCTGCCCCGATTTCGAGATGCGAGCCTGGATGACGCCGGTGTCGATGGCGATTTCATCGGCGCCATCGGTTGCGGTCAGCGGCTTTGCGGGTGCGATCGGCGCGCCGGCAGAAAGTTCGTAACCCTCCGCGACCGCCGCGTCGGCGGGCAGCGCGTGGCCGGTCCACTTAAGCGAACCGTCGGGCCAGTAAGCGAGTGGCCAGGATTGAAGCGCCACGGGTTTCCCGCCCGCACGCAGCGTGAAAGCGGTGTCCTTGGCGTGTTTGCCGCGCGGCCAAGGAACGCCCCAAGTGGTGCCGGGCACTGCCGCGGGTTTACCGCCTTCCAGCCAGTGCAGTTCGGCGAGCCCGGCGGGAAGCGGACGGGGCTTTTTCGCGACCGGCGTCGCTGGCGCGTCGGCCGCACGCAGCGACGAAATCAGCTGCGTGGCCGCAGCGGCGAGGGCTGCATTCTTGACGAACTCACGGCGGGTAAAAGCGGGCATAAGGAAAAAGGTTGAGGGGGTGCGAGCGGCCAGACGTTTTCCGCGCCAACCGGATGCGAGGAAAAAAATCCACACGTAAGAATCGCCGTGCGGGAAAAAGAAACCGAGAAAGAGGCGCTCGGTCCCGGAGCTTTATCAGACGAAAATCAAGCGAGGTGAAAGACCTCTTTAAGCTCGCGGGAAACCGGGCTGTTGTCGGGATTCGCGGGCATGATGTCGCCCATGAATTTCCACCAACGCTTGCAGACGTCGGTCTGCGCGATGGCGGCCCAGCGGGCTTCGTCCTCGATCTCCACGTATCCGAAAAGCTGACGCGTCGAGGGGTCGAGAAAGATGGAGTAATTGTGGGCGCCGTGGCTTTTCAGAACGGCGGTGAGCTCGTCCCAGATCGGCTGGTGGCGACGGGCGTATTCGGTTTCCTGGCCGGGATGCACGGCCATGACGAAGGCTTTGCGGATCATGAGGGGACGGGCGTATCGAGGGTGAAACCGGCGGCCGCCAGCGAGGAGCGTTGTGCGAGGGCGCGTTCAAAGGCGTCTTCGATGCCGCGAATGACTGGAATGCGGCCGGACCAGTGGGTGAATTGCAGATCCTCCCACGACACCAGCGAGGGCGGAAGCGGTTGCACGGGCGAGGCGCGGTGGACCGCGTCGATGAAGGCCGTGTGTCCTTCCGAAAGGCGGGCATCGAAAATAAACGTCTGCGGATCGCGCAGTCGCGCGAGCACGGCGGCGAACATCGCGCGCCTCGTCGCAGTCGTGTCGGGCAGCGGGCGAGTTTCGACCGGCGCGCCCGACTTGGGCACGATCACGCACCGTTGTTCATGCCACCATTCGATGCGGCCGGAGGAGCCTTCAAAATAGAGCTCGGGTTCGCGATTGATCCGGCAGCAGTGGCTCACACCGAACCAGTAGCGTACGCCCTCGGCCGATACGGCGCGGACCACGCCGGTATCGAACGATTCGATGGCGTGCGCGCGGTAAAGATCGGCTTCTTCGATCGCGATCTCGGCGGTTTCGAGCGGGCGCGGGCCGGACAGGAAAAGCGCAAGATTCACAAAGTGCGCGAACGCGTTGTTCAGCGGTGAATCGAGAACGGCCGCGCCATCCGCGTACAAGCGACCAGCCCAGTTGTTACGTGTGAAATAATTCGCCGGGCGTGGCCACAGTCCGATCATGCGCACCGACTCGAGGCGGCCGATCACGCCGGAGAGAATGCGTTCCTTGAGCCAGGTGACTTCAGGCGCGTACACATCCTGAAAGCCCACGGCCACAAATCGCCCCGTGGCGCGTTCGGCCTCCCGGATGGCGCGCACGTCCGCGACAGAACCGGCGAGCGGTTTCTCCACGAGTACGTTGGCGCCGGCCCGGAGCGCGGCGATCGTCATGCGCGCGTGCCACGAAATGCCGGTGGGAATCAGGCACAGATCGATCCGCCCCGCCTCGGCGCGCAGCATCTGCTCATAGTCGCTGTAGATCCGGACGCCGTAGCTCTTGAACTCCGCCACCACGGCAGCCTCTTCCTGCGGATTGATGATGACCGCGGCGACGAGATCGACGCGCGCGCGGTTCTCCTCGAGGAGTTGCAGATAGATTTTGGCGTAGCCGGATACGCCGATGAGGGCGATGCGGGGCCGCGTGGCGGATGATGTTGTCATGCGGGTGACGCCAGCCGGAGCAGGCCCCAGAAAAGTGCGATCAGTCCGCCCGAAACGAGGCAGCAGGCGAAGAAACCGATGGTGTCGACGCGATCCCATTTCGTGAACTCCCAGGCGGAAGATCGAAACAGTTTCTTGTCGTCGAAACGGTGAGGATTGCGACGTGTCTCCTCGATGCCCTCGGCCTCAAGCGTGGGCGTCGCGCCGACCGGGGTCTTCATCTTGCCATAGAAGAGATCGACCACGCGTTTGTCGGGAGCACGCGTGAACAAGCTCACCACGATCAGGAGGAAAAACGGCAGGAACCCATCGAAGAAAAATCGCGCGGCCTTGCGGTTCGCCGGCCCGAGGCTGCCGACATCGAGCCCCAGCGAATCAAGAATGAACAACTCCGTGTGAAAACGTCCCGTGCCGTAAACAGGGCTCGACGGATCGTCCGGACGGTCGCGCACCACGCGCTCGAAGAAGACCGCTTCGGTGCGGCCATTGGCGGCCTCGACTTGTCGGACCAGCGCCGGATGGCGGGTCAGCGGAGCGACTTGTTGCACCAAGAGAGGACCGGCGATGTTCACGATGGCGCAAACAATCACGGCCGTCCAAACCGCCGGCGCCGTGAGCCGGCGCCAGAAAAAGATCAAAACCACCGCGGCGCCGAAAGGCACGTTCACCGTGATCAACTCCTGGATAACGGAGAACACGTTGTTCATGTTCGTCGCGGCGATCACGCCCACCGCGAGGATCACGACGATCGCGTAGCGGCCGATCTTCACGTTGTCGCCCACCGAGCCGCGCTTGGTGAAAAAAGGAAAGACGTTGCGAGCAAACAAGGCCGAGGCCGCCATCGCCTGGGCGGCCACGGTGGACATATTCGCCGCCAGGATACCCGCGAGCATGAGTCCGAGGAAACCCGGTCCGAGAAGTTGGCGGGACATCGTGCCCCAGACCGCATCGGGATCGGCCAGCGCGCCTTCGCCGCTGTAGAGTGCGATGCCGATCAGGCCGCAGAAGGCCCACAGGATGATCATCACGCGCTTCGCATACGTGCCGGACACCGCACCGAAGCGCGCCGCGAACTCGTTTTTCGCGGAGCCGCTGACGGACATGTTACCGATGATTCCGTGAATCTGGATCAAGCTCACGAGCAAGATACCCATTAACGTCCATCCGGTTACGTCCGCCGCGCCGCTCGCACTGAGCAGCTCGAATTTCGCCGCGTCCACCCGCTCCCCTAACCCGGACCAGCCGCCGATGGCGGCG
This sequence comes from uncultured Opitutaceae bacterium, assembly GCA_946482625.1. The sequence continues at coordinate 3,421 of CAMLSH010000082.1, read as the reverse complement.
AGCCCCGAGGGGATTAACATGCAGGAGAAAACAACGATCAGGATGCCCTGAAACGCCTCGTTCAACGCCGTTGCCGCGAGACCGCCCATCACGATGTAAACGCCGATGACGATCGTGTATCCGATATAAAATGCCCACTTCGCGACGCCTTCGTCGATGTAGGAAATATAACTGCGGAGCTCGCCCCGCTTTTCCTGCTCGCGCAAAATGTCGAGCCGCGCCTGTTGATCCACAGCGAACGAGCCGCCCCGCAGCTGAGCCTCGTAAGTTTTCAACTCGCGATACCCTTCGACCGAGAGCCGCTCCTCGGCCGTCCAGGAAGTCTCGGGTTTCACCAGCAGCGACGCGGAGATCTTGTAGGCCACGAGATTGCCGAAACCGATTGTCAGCACCACCGTCGCGAACACTTGGAAGATCGCGTAAAACCCCGCCAGCTTCCGGCTGCCGAGTCGGTCCTCGAAGAGATCCGCCGTGGTCGTCAGGCGCACCCGGCGAAACCACATATTCATGAACCAATAGTAGGGATTCATGAATACAGTCTGGAAAGAGTACCAGACGCCCGCCACGCCCTGCCGGTAGACGATGCTCGACGTACTCACCGCGCCGTTGGCGTCGGTCGCATTGCCGAAATTAAGGAAAAACTGGTACGCCTTGCCGAGCTTCCGCCCCGCCAGGAAATACCCCTCCTCCCCGCTCGCCCCCTTCGAAGCGACCTTGCCGAGGTAAATCACCACGACCAGGTACACAAAAATGGCGACGAAATCCAAAAGATGAAAACTACCGGACATAGAAAAAAGGGACAGACAGGGATTGCTGGGAAAGAAACTGAGCGAACGATCGATGGACGCTCACTCGTCCGAGCCGGGATGAGGCTTGCCGGACGATGCGCGACAAGCACCGGGGTTGAGGCGCACCTTGAAACAGGCTTGCCGAGCGCCGCGAACAGCCAGACCTTCTGACAGTAAGAGCTTCAGCGGAGATGTAACTCGCACGTACAGTCTCCACATTAAATTATCAGCTTCCCCTACCCCTGCACGCATGGCTTCTCCCGCTCCTTCCCTCCGCGATCTCGCCCGCCAGCTCGGGCTTTCCCACACCACCGTCTCCGAAGCCCTCCGGGATAACCCGCGGGTGAAAACCGAGACCCGTCAACGGGTCCAAAAAATCGCCCGCGAGGCCGGCTACCGTCACAATCCGCTCGCCGGCGCCCTCATGTCCGAGATGCGCCGTTCGCGCACCGGCACGTTTCGCGGCGTCATCTCGATCATCGATCTCGACGGTCCCGACAAACGCCCCGTCAACGCCTCCCGCTACCATCTTGAACTCACCCGCGGCGCCACCGAGCGCGCCGCCGAACTCGGCTTCAAGGCCGAGTCCTTCGTCATCGGCAAAGGCGGCATCTCCGCCGCGCGCCTCGACCACATTCTCCAATCGCGCGGCATCCGCGGCGTGTTCCTCCTGCCGGTCAGCGACAACCCCGACCTCTCCCGCCTCGATTGGTCCCGCTACGCCGGCATCTACTCCGACTACATCATCGAACGCCCCGGCCTGCACTCCGTCTGCGCCGACCATTTCCGTTCGATGGTCACCGCCCTGCAAAAACTTCAGGCACTCGGCTACCGCCGCCCCGGCCTCGTCCTCCAGAAACACCACGACGAACGCCTCCTTCACCGCTGGGAGGCCGCCTTCCGCTCGTATCAAGATTACCACGACGACCTCGCCAAGATCACCCCGCTCCTGGCCAACGAGATCAACCAGGAGGAGTTCACCGACTGGTTCCGCCAGACCCGCCCCGACGTCGTCCTCTGCCACCGCGCCGAAGTCATCCCGTGGATGGAAGCCGCCGGCGCCTCCATTCCCAAAACGCACGGCTTCTGCTGCCTGAATGTTCTCATGAACGTCGTCCCGTGCGCCGGCCTCAGCCTTCAAGCCCGGCTCATCGGCGCGCGCGGCGTCGAGCTGATCATCGCCCAACTCTATCGCAACGAGTACGGCGTCCCCGAACACGCCTCCATCACGACCATCCCCGGTCAGTGGACAGACGGCCCCACGCTCCGCGAAATGAAGTGAACTGAAAAAGCTGGGTGGCCAACACCCTCGCCCCCGGTTTTTGTCACCGCTTTCCCATGCTCAAAACCGGTATCCTCAACCCCGCGCTGCTCCACCTGCTCGCGCGAATCCGCCACACCAATACGCTGGTCATCTCCGACCGCGGCTTCCCCTTCTGGCCCCAGATCGAGACCGTCGACCTCTCCTTGATCGACGGCGTGCCCACCGTCCCTCAAGTGCTCAACGCCCTTCGCGGCAACTTCGTCGTCGGCCGCGCCTGGATGGCCCAGGAGTTCCTCCCCAACAACGACGCCGCCACGCAGAACATCTTCAAGAGCGCACTCGCCGGCGTGCCGCTGGAATTCGAGCCCCACGTCGATTTCAAAAAACGCGTCCCCCATGCCATCGGCCTGATCCGCACCGGCGAAACCGTGCAGTACGCCAACATGATTCTGGAATCGGCCTGAGACGCACCCACCACCGGCCCCGATTCCGCCTGCACCCCTATTTCTTCTTTTTCGTTCTCTTTCGTCAGCCCCTCGTTCGTTCCGGGAGAGAGAATAAGAGAACGGATAAAGAGTCAGAGAAAGAAACCCGCGCGCCCAACCGAGCTCATTGCCGGCGCCGCGTTTCCCGCCACCGCAACATCCCCTTTTCTTCATCCGCCGCATGCTCCCAGCCACGTCCTCACCGCTCCAAAAGACTCGCGCCACCGTCGCACGCCGCCGTTTCGCCGCCGTCGTTGCCATCATCTCCATCGCCGTCGCAACTGCGTCTAGTGCCCACGCCGCCGCCCTTCCCCCGCGCGCCGACATCCTCGAGATGGACCTCGCCGCCACACGTCTCCTGCTGGACCGCTCGCTCGATTGGCGCGCCCGCACCGCCAACTTCATCCGCGACGCCGGCCCGCGCCTCACCAGCGATGTCCTCACCGCCGCCGATCTGGAGCGCATGTATTCAGGCGCCCAAGACTACGTCCTCCTCCGTCGCCGCTGGCAGGCGCTCATTGATTGTCAGGGCGACGAAGCCTGGTCCCGCGCCGCCCCTTCCCTCCAGGCCGACCCGCTCACGCGCATTCAAACCAAGCTCGTCCTCGCCGCCGCGCTCATGCAGCACGACAACTACCGCCTCGGCGTCGAACCCTTCTTCAATCTCCGCAAAGCCCGCCGCCTCCTCAAAAGCGACCACCCCGCCGTCGAAGGCGAAATCGATTCCGCCATCCGCGCCTTCCTGAATCCCCTCGCCCGTGCCCGCCTCGCTCGCGCCGTCGTCTGGCACCGCGCCGAAGCCCTCAAGGACGCCGACCGCTCCGCCGACGAAATCCTCCTCGACGAAATCATCACCCAAAGCCCCGGCTACGCCTTCTTCACCC
>CAMLSH010000081.1 GCA_946482625.1 uncultured Opitutaceae bacterium | reverse complement strand
ACACCGTTAAATTTTTCGGCGGTCAGCGAGGTGAGCTGAGCCTGCAGCGACGTGAACTCCGAATCGTAGTTCGCGAGATCCGTGCTGTTCTTGGTGGGATCGTTATAGAGAGTCTTCAGCTCGCTCATGCGCTCGAGCACCTTGCCGGTGACTTTGAGCACGCCGTCCTGCGTCTGCAGGAAGGAGGCGGAGTTGCCGATGTTGATCGCGGCCGCACCGGAGCGCTTAGCTGCGGCGGACAACTTCATCGAGACGGCGAGACCACCGGCATCATCGGCCGGGGAAACGATTTTGGAACCGCTGGAGAGACGATTGAGGCTCTTCTGGAGGTTCTGATTGGACATCGCCAGGTTGTTCGAGGCAACGGTGGCGGAGTAGTTGGTGTTGATAACGACTGACATGGTAATCTTCCTTGATTTCTAAATGCCACGTCCGGGTGGCTGACGTATCTGAGGGGGGAGTCAGATCGCTCCGTCTACAAGATGTCTCGCAGATGGGGAACTAAACGGTCCACGCGCTCACAAACTTTAAAACGAAAACGCAAAAATTCCTCACGGATTCATTTTCTCCTCTGAAAACAGCTCTCGATTTTCCTTCTCTCGATGCGCGCCGTGACAAATTAACTCCCGCGCGTCCTTGGCCGGGGTCGCCACAAAACACCCGCGCTCGTTCCCTGCACACAACAGCCTCCACCGATTCCCGACATCTAACATCCTCTTCGCGGAAAACCCACATCTCCCCCTCCCGCATCGCGCGTTCTGACGTTTCCCTTACATCCGCTCAATTTCCGCCGGTTTGTACCGATGCCCCATTAGCGCCCTTAGTGTCGCCCCACCTCTAGATCTTTCGCCATGGCCACCGTTCAACTCTCCGGACTCATCTCAGGCTTCGACTGGAAATCCTTCATCGATGAAGTGATGGAGCTCAACCGCGCTCCCATCGTCCGCCTCCAATCGGAGAAGACCACCAACAACAGTAAGGTCTCCGCCCTCGACAACCTCGGCACCCGGATGAGCGAACTCCAGACCGCCACCAAAGCCCTCAAGGTCGAAGGCCTCTTCACCGGCCGTACCGCCGCGTCCACGACGACCGGCTCCACCTGGTCTACCTCCACCAGCAGCGGCACCGCCACCGGCGCGTACACCTTTAACGTCACCCAGCTCGCCACCACGACGAAGCGCTCCGGCGCCGGCGATATCGGCCAGGGCATCGCCGCGACCAACGACGTCAGCGGCGTCACCCTCGCCTCGATGTCCACCGCCTCCGCCGTCACTGCCGGTGACTTCACCGTCAACGGCGCCCGTGTCACCATCGCGCTCACCGATTCTCTCCAGGAGGTCTTCGACAAAATCTCCACCGCCACCGGCGGCGCGGTCACCGCAGGCTACGATTCTTCGACGGATAAAATCACCCTCACGTCCGCCACGCCCGGCTCGCCCATCACCCTCGGCGCCGCCAACGACACCTCCAACTTCCTCGCCGTCACCCGCCTCTCCAACGGCTCCAACACCGGCGTGATCGAGAGCAGCACCGGCCTCGGTGCCACCAGCCAGAACACACCGCTCGCCAGCTCTCGTCTCCGGAACTCTATTACAGCAGTCGATGGTTCCGGCAATGGCACGTTCACCGTCAACGGCGTCAGCGTAGCGTACAACGTCAACACCGACTCCCTTTCCACCGTTCTCGGCCGCATCACCAATTCCGCCGCAGGTGTCAGCGCTTCCTACGACGCCGCCGCAGATCGCGTCGTCCTTACCAACAAGACCACGGGCGATACCGGCCTGAGCGTCAGCGAGGCCGCCGGCGGATTTCTCGACGCCGTCGGGCTCACCAGCAGCTCCACCCTCGACCGCGGCAACGACGCCCAGTTCACCGTTAATGGCGGCCCCACGCTCACCAGTTCCAGCAACACGTTCTCCGCCGCCGCCCACGGCATCACCGGTCTCAGCGTCACCGCTAACACCGAAAGCAGCCAGACCATCACGGTTGATGCAAACACCACCGGGATGCGCACCGCGATCGACGAATTCATCAAGAAGTTCAACGCGGTGCAGCAGTACATCGACGACGCCACCAAGATCACTTCCACCAACGGCAAAGTCACCGCCGCCATCCTCGCCAACAACCGCGAAATCCAGTCTTGGCAGAGCTCCATGCGCTCCACCGCGTTCTCCGCAGTCAGCGGCCTCTCCGGCACCATCACCCGCCTCGAGGGCCTCGGCATCGACTTCACCGCCGGCACCTCCCAGCTCGCCGTTAAAGATCCTACCAAGCTCGAAGCCGCGCTTCGCGACAAGCCCTCCGAGGTGGAAGCCTTCTTCAAAACCGCCAGCACTGGTTTCGCCGCGAAGTTCGAAGCCTTTAACACCAACATCCTCGGTACCTCCGGCACCGGCACGGGCGGCCTGCTCGGCTCTCAAAAAGAAACCCTCACCAAGGGCAACACGAGCATCGATACGCAGATCGCCAACATCGAGCGCCAGCTCGCCTCCGAACGCGCCCGTATGGAAGCCGGCTTCCTCGCCATGGAAAACGCACAGGCCACCATCAAGAACATGTCGGCCCAGCTCACCAGTGCGTTTAGCAGCACCAGCAGCAGTTCTTAACGCTGGCCAGCGCAGCGCCTCCCGCGCATCCGTTTTTCCATGACATCGCTCCGCTTTCTCCTGCTCGCCGCGTTCACGCTCGGCCTGTTCGGCTGCGCCCAGCTCCCCAAGCGCGATGGCGCCAAGGCCGGCCCGTTTTTCACGCCCACCAACGTCAAAAGCTCCGTCCCCACACTGCCCGCCAATATCCGGCGCGTTCTCCTCCTCCCAATTTCCGCCGAGGGCATCGCACTTTCAGAAGAGAGCTTGAACCGCCTCGACGCCACGTTCCTCGCCGAGCTCAACCGCACCGCCCGCTTCGAAGTGGTCACCCTTACGCGCGACGAACTCGCCCGTGTCACCGGCACCCGCCAGATCGACTCCGCCGCCCCGCTGCCCGCCGGCTTCATCGATCGCCTGTTTAACATCTACAACGAATACGCGGCCGATGCCGTGCTCTTCGTCGACCTCACCGCCTACTCGCCGTACCCGCCCCTGCTCCTCGGCGTCCGCGCCAAACTCGCCCCGGTCCGCGAAAGCGAAATCCTCTGGGCCGCCGACCTCAGTTTCTCCGCCGCCGAGCCCGCCGTGGCCAACTCGGCCCGCCGTCACGCGCTCACGCTCGCATCCGCGAGCCCGGCGAACCTCAGCCACACCATTCTCCAAAACCCGACCCGGTTCGCCGGTTACGCCGCAGCCGCCACTTTCGCCACGCTTCCACCCCGCGTCGCACCCGCGCCAGCCAGTGCAAAATGAACAATTTTTCGCTAAAGGCCCACCCCGGCCAGTCCGATACTTCCCTCAACCAACGGCGTTCCCTGTATCGCTTCCCACTCCGGGCTGACCGTTCATCACTGAACCTATTATGATACACTCCACGTCTAACCTTCATGGTTACAACCGGATGGACCCTGTCGCGCTCTCCGTTGCAAAACAGCCGCCCACGCCTTCCACCGACACCGAATCCGGTGAACGTCTTTCCAGCGCCAACACTCAAGCCTTGCGCGAAGCCTTGAACAACTCTCCCGAAATCCGTTCCGACGTCGTCGCCAAAGGCAAAGCCCTCGCCGTCGATCCCAATTATCCGCCACGCGAAATCATCGAAGGCCTCGCCAAATTGATGGTCGAGACCCGCGACGCAGCCGAGTCCGAATAATCTCCTCATGTCCTCCATGGTCGCCCACGGCTACGCCCGGACCTATCAGGCCCAGGCAGTACTCACCGCCAGCCCCGGACAACTCATCTTGATGCTCTACGACGGGGCGTTGCGCTTTCTCGGCCACGCCCGCGACGCGCTCCAGTCCACCGACGAAGGCCCGCGCCGTATCGAGATCATCAACACGAATCTCCTGAAGGCGCAGAACATCCTCGCCGAGCTTCAATCGAGCCTCAATCACGAGGCTGGTGGCGACCACGCCGCCAATCTCGACAGGCTCTACGACTACTACCTGCGCCGCCTCCTCGAGGCCAACATGCGCAAGAAAGTCGAACCGGTCATCGAGGTCGAAAAACTCGTCCGCGAACTCCGCGACGGCTGGGCCGAAATGCTCCGCACTCAGGAAGCCGGCGGCATGCACCAGGCCCGCGGCGTCGCCTAAAACGCGATCCGCCCGGCGAAACCTCACACGGTCTCCGCCGCCACACGCCTCTTTTAAACGGCCTCCATGGAAACCGCCCCGCAGACGATCAGCCGACTTCTCGGAGCGCTCGAAACGCTGACCGTCGAGGAACACCTGCTTCTCGACCACGGTCACTTCATCGAGGCCACCGCCGTGCAAGCGCGCGAGCAGCCGCTCGTCGCCCGCATCGTCGAACTCCTTTTCCAGCCCGGCGTCTCCGCCGCGCTGGATGAAAGCGTGCAACTCCGAGCCCAGCGCCTGCTGGCCTCCCAGCACGCGCAAGCCGAACGCCTGGCCGTCAGTATCGAAGAAGCCCGTACACAGCTCGACCAGCTTCGCAGCGCCCAATCGCGCGCGCAAAAGCTCCGCCCGTCCTACGGAGCCACCGACTCCACGCCTGCACTCTCCTTCGCCGGCGAGGCATAAGCGCAAAGCTGCAATCGCGGCTAAAAACCGGCCTGCAGCGGCACAGACAGGCTCGAAACCCGTATACCGAGCCGCATTCTCGCCGACAGCTGCCGCTCCGAAATAGCAGCCGCAAAGCGCGTTCAACGCACCCGCCCGTTTTCGTCTTCCACCCGATCACCAGACGCCGTTCCGGCCGCCCAGCTCGATTCAATCAGCAGTCTTTAACCCGCAGTCGCCAGATCGCCTTCGCCAACCGACGATTCCTCAGATGCCGACACGCCCACCGGGGCTTCCTCCGCAGGCGGTCCATCCATCCAAGCCTCGGCGACGCGGCACGCCGCCCCCGCCCAATTAAAACCTTCCTTCGGATAAATCGATTGCACGCCCGACCGCGCTGCGCCGGCCCATTCCAACATGGCTTTCACGCAAATCTGTCCGTCCGCGAGCGTGAAACCCTGTAACAAAATCGACCCAGATCCGTCATTAAACGACATCCGCGCCAGCCCCTTGTGAAAATTAACTGTCCGCCCCGGCCGCCCCTTCGCCACCGATGCAGCTTCGTGCTCGGACAGGGAGGTTTCGATCAGCGTCAACAGAGACAATAGACGGGGGGCCATGGTGTGAAAGTTGCAGTAACGATGCGCCTTAGAAATCGGCTCATAACAAAAAGCCTGAAGTTCTATTTAAGATTTCCCCGAGAAACCCGATAGCAGATTTCACATTTTTATTGGTCTTTAACGATTGAAGGACACTCCCAGTATCACCTTCATCTCCAACGTCCTCAGTGCCAGCTTCACCCGAAAAATCACGGCCCGTCCCCGGCGACGCGGCTGGTCTCGACGCACTCATGTCCCGCGTCGCGTCCGAGTCCACCCAAGCCCTCGTCATCTGCGAGGCTGCGGGTGAGACGCGCTCCATCGTTCACGCCAACGCCGCGTTCACCCAGCTCACCGGCTACTCCCGCGCCGATAGCGTTGGACGCACCCTCTCCGAACTCCTGCGCCCCCCCGGCGGCCAGTTCGAATGGGAACGCGTGGACACTGTCATGCGCAGCGCGCAGTCGTGGCGCAAAGCCCTCCCCGCCTCGCGCAAAGACGGCACCGTCTTCTGGGCCGATCTCCATCTCTATCCGCTCTCGAATCAAGGCCAGGGCGCCACGCACTGGGTCGGCGTTCTCACCGACGTCACTGACCACCTCGAACTCCGCGACGCACTTCGCCAAAGCGAAGCTCAGCAACGCCTGCTTTCGGACTACATCCGCGATCTCATCACGGTCAGCAACGCCGACGGCATCTGTATCTACGCGTCCAATTCAAGCCTGAGCATGCTCGGCTGGGACCCCTCCGAAATCATCGGTCGCCCGCTCTCCGACCTCGTTCACTCGGAGGACTTCCCCCAACTCCAGCACACCTTCGAGGCGCACTTTTCCGATCGCAACGAAAGCGTCCTCGTTCACCGCCTTCTCAAGAAAGACGGCACCCATCTGTGGACGGAGACGACCAGCAAAACCCGCCGCGATCCCACCACCGGACTCCCCTCCGACATCGTTTCAACCACCCGCGACATCACCCGTCGCCGCATGGCCGAGGACAGCCTCAAGGCCATGCATGCGCTGCTGGATTCCGTGTACGAGGCGGTCCCGCTCGGCCTCTGCCTGATCGACCCCGCCGGACGCGTCACCCAGTGCAATCACGCCTTCACGCGCCTCTTCGGCCTCAGCCCCGTTGAAGTGTCCGGCCGCGACGCCGACACCCTCCTCCCCGCCCGCGAACTCGCCCGTGCGCGCGTTTCTCAAGGCACGCCCTGCGAGGCCGAATGCGCGAGCGCGCGCGGCGAAACGTTCCCGGCGGAGATCACTGTCGTTCCTCTCGAAACCGGCGCCGGCCAGCTCGTCATTGTTGCCGATCTCCGTGAACGCAAAAAAATGGAGAGCCGTCTCCACGAGGCCAGCCAGCTGGAAAGCCTCGGCACCCTCGCCGGCGGCATCGCTCACGACTTCAACAACATGCTCGCGATCGTCCTCGGCTACGCGTCGCTCCTGCGCGAATCCGCCGACGATCCAGCACGCCTCGGCCACTACGCCGACACGATCATCGACGCCGGCCGCCGTGGAGCCGACGTCGTCCGCCAGCTCCAACTTTTCGCCAACACCCAAGACGCCGAGCTCTCCCCGACCGATGTCCATGCGTTGCTCGACGACGTCATCGCCCGCACCTGCGGCGACTGGTCGCCCTCGATCCACATCGTGCGCAACTACGGGGCCGCCGACGCGAAACTCACCCTCGACCCCATCCAGTTCGCGCAGGCCATCCAGAAACTCCTGGAAAATGCCCGCGACGCCATGCCCGAGGGCGGTAACCTCACCGTCAATACAACCGAGGTCCGCCAGTCGATCTTCGCGCCCGGCGCCACTACCGCCGAATCGAAAAACTTTCTCCGCGTCTCGGTGCAAGACACCGGCCGCGGCATGGACGCCGCCACCCGCGCGCGCATGTTCGAGCCCTTCTTCGCGCGCAACAAAGGCCCCGAAGTCCGCGGCCTCGGCCTCGCCGTCGTCTACGGCATCATGCGCGCCCATCGCGGCTTGATCGAAGTCGACAGCGCCCCTGGCCAGGGCACTAGCGTCCACCTACTCCTCCCGCGCGCTCCCGCCATGGCGGAACCGGCTCAGATCCCGCCGGCAGAAACGTTCACCACCAGCAGCGACCGCCGCACGATCCTGCTCGTCGAAGACGAACAAGACATCGGCGCCCTCTGGCTCGAACTACTCCCCTCCGAAGGCTGGCGCGTGCTCTGGGCGCGCGACGGCGCGGAAGCCGTCCGCCTCTTCCGCGCACATCGCGAAGAGATCGCCTTGCTCTTCACGGACATCGGCCTGCCCTCGCTCGACGGCTGGCAGGTCGCCGAGGCCGTTCGCGCCGAAGCCCCGGGCATGCCCTTGCTGATCGCCAGCGGCGCCTTCCGCTCCGGCGACCGCCACCGCGGCCTCGCCGAACCCGTTGCGTATTTGCCGAAGCCTTACGTCCCGTCGAAGGTGCTGAAACTCATCCGCCAGCTCATCCCGGCCTGAGGTCACTCCGCGCGCGGCCTACGCGGATACCCATAAAAAAGCGGACCCGCCATCAAGCAGGTCCGCTCAACAAAATCGAGACGTCGGCTTCAGCCGCCAGCTCAGCTCTTGCGCGCCGGCTTGGACACGCGACGGCGCCAAACCAGGAGCCCAAGAACGCCCGCCCCGATCAGACCGTAGGTCGACGGTTCTGGCACGGCGACATACTCCAGCCGCAGTTGGGGACCCGACGATGCCACCTCGGTGTTGAGAAACATCAATTCATCGGACAACGGCGACGCGTCGGCGTTGGCAAGACCACCGGCCAGCGCGAACTTCCCATCGATGGCGTTCAGATAATCGAGAAACAGGGAGTTCAGAGAGATGCTCAGCACGAACAACCCATTCTCTGTCTCAGACACCGAGGCGCTTCCAAACAGCGTGCCCGTCGGAGCGAGCGCGTCGAAGGTCGTTCCTGGCTGGGACCCATCTTGCAGCGCGTCCAAGTCTCCATCGAATCGGTAGAGTGAGAAAACCGCACCGACATCGGCGGGATCGGCGGAGATGTATGTCGGCAGCTGAGGATCGCCCGGCAGGAAAATATCGAGCGTGGCGCTCTTGATGTCGGCGTAGGTGAGGCCGGACCGATCAAAGATGAAATAGTTGCGGTAAGGACGGCCCTCGAAGTCGCCAACCCGGAGGGTGTAGGGCGAGCCCGCACCGGGACTGACTTCATCAAAGTCGCTGTACCAGCCCGCCTGGGTGGCATCGATGGGCGGATGAGACAGCAGCTGAGCGGAAAGTGAGGAGGCCAAAAGCCCGCTTGCGAGAAGCAGGGCGCAGCAAGGAATCGAAAGCTTGGACATAGTGAGTGTGGTGGAGGTGGGAGTGTATTCTCCAAGGCCATGAATGGCCCGAAGACGAAGAAGCAGGCCCCACGTTGCAGGAGTATTGCATTGGTCGCCATAGGGCTTTCCCTGATTCCGGCTATCTTTGTCTTCTTACCGTTCGATTGGGGGAATGGGCTGGGTATCCGGAGCCGCCAGTCCCCTCCCGAGCTTCTTTCGCCTAATCATTTGCGCGATTGCCAAACCCGCTCCCTCTCCAAATGTTCACCCAGCCACCACCCTTTTCCGGCTGAGACAGCGGCGGCCGGCGCATCGATGTTCCTATCGCCCGTTTCGCAGCGGGATAAATGCGTCCCGCTCCGCCTTCCTCGACCACCATTCCGCGCGCATCCCGATCATGTCTCTCGAAAGAATCCTCGTTCTCGACGACGAACCCCTCATCCAGAAAGTCCTCGACGAGCTCTTTAAGCGCAAAAAATTCTCCGTCACCATCGCCAGCTCCATCGCCCAAGCCGAGGCCGTGCTCGCGAAGGAAACTTTCGACCTCGTCATGCTCGACGTCCGCCTCCCCGACGGCGACGGCCAGCAATTCCTCGAACGCGTCAGCGCCCTCCCCGACCGTCCGCTCGTCGTCATGATGACCGGCCACGGCACCATCGAAAGCGCCGTCTCCTGCATGCGCGCCGGCGCCTTCGACTACCTCATCAAACCCTTTTCCCCCGGTCAGATTGAGATCATCCTCAAAAAGGCCGACTCCTACCGCCAGCTCATCAAGGTCAACCGCTACTTCAGCGAGCAAGACGGCGGCGACGGCGATCTCCTCGGTCGCAGCCCCGCGATGACCCGCCTCCGCCAGCTCGTGGAACGCGTTGCCCCCACCGATGCCACCGTCCTCATCACCGGCGAAAACGGCACCGGCAAAGAGATGATCGCCCGCGAGCTCTATCGACACTCGCCCCGCCGCAACGAGCCCTACATCAAAATCAACTGCGCCGCCCTCTCGGAAAACCTCATCGAGAGCGAACTCTTCGGCCACGAAAAAGGCTCCTTCACCGGCGCGACCGACCGCCGCGAAGGCCGCTTCGAACTCGCCAACCGCGGCACCCTCCTCCTCGACGAAGTCTCGGAGATTCCGCCCAACCTTCAGGCCAAACTCCTCCGCGTCCTCCAAGAGCGCGAATTCGAACGCGTCGGCGGCACCAAAACCATCAAGGTCAACGTCCGCCTCCTCGCCACCTCGAACCGCGACCTCATGCAGTTCGTGGAAAAAGGCCACTTCCGCTCCGATCTTTATTACCGGCTCAACGTATTCCCCGTCCAAGTACCGCCGCTCCGCGAACGCGCCGAAGACATCGTTGTCCTCGCCGAATCCTTCCTCCGCCGCACCGCACGCAAACACGGCCTGAAAATCCCCGGCTTCTCCGACCACGCCGTCACCGCGCTCACCACCTACCCCTGGCCCGGCAACGTCCGCGAACTCCAGAACACCATCGAACGCGCCGTCATTCTCTCCGAAACCGGCCGCCCCATCTCCACCGCCGCCCTCGGCCTGCCCATGCTCGGCCGCAGCCTCGTCGGCGCACCGATCCCCGTTTCCGCCTCCGCCGCCTCCACCCCGCCGATGCCCGAGCCGCTGCCCACGTTTCCCCCCACCGCGCCGGCACCCGTCGCGCCGCCCCCTTCTGCAGAAACCACGCATCCGCTCAATTTTTCCACGCCCCCGATCGTCCCCACCGCGATCCCGCCCGCCTTCCCCACCGCGACTGGCCCAAGCGAAAATCGAGAATCGAAAATCGAAAATCCCGCAGCTCCCGTTGCCGCGCCGATCATCCCATTGGATGAAATGGAAAAACAAGCCATCCTCGGCGCCCTCCGCGCCACGAGCGGCAACCGCACCAAAACCGCCGAGATGCTCAAAATCAGCATCCGCACCCTCCGCAACAAATTGAACGAATACCGCGCGCAGGGAGAAACAATCGAGGGCGTCGAAACCGACTGAAGATCCGCAACTCCATCTCCTATGTCCGCCCTCACCCGTAAGCTTCACCTCGTTCTGACTATCGGCGGAGGCTTCCTCGGAGCGGCAATGACACTGCAAACATTTTTCGCGTCCAAAGGATTGAGCCCTGTTGTTTACGCGATGCTCATGGCCTTTATCGCCCTTTACGCTTACTGTATTTTTGTTGGCCTCCGCCTTGTGGATCGTCCTCAAGAAACCAAACACCTCCTCGTTTTTTACTCTCTGCAGGTGCCTTGGTTATCTTCGCCGTTGATAGCGTACCGTTTTGTTTCCGGTTTTAACTTCCACGTCGGTTTTTTAGATTTTAACCCCACTTTTTTGCTCCGTATCGGCAGCGATTGGAAATTCAGCTTCTTTCAATCTGCGCCATGGGGACTGGCGATTAACCTC
>CAMLSH010000080.1 GCA_946482625.1 uncultured Opitutaceae bacterium | reverse complement strand
CCTTAAACTCACGCGCATCGTTGAGAGTTACCGTGAGTTCATCGGCTCCTTCGATAACGTGGTGATTGGTCAAGATGTAACCATCGGTTGAGACGATCACACCGGAGCCGATACCCGCCTCCCTGCGCTCGCTGCGTTCTTGCATGGGTATCCACGGGAAAGGCGGGATCAAGCGCTGCCGCAGGAGCCGTGTCGACGTCACGGATACGACGGCTTTCTGGGCCGGTTCGACTATGTCCGCGTAGCTCGCCAACGCCGGGGCCTTGCCGTCCGTGACCGGGGTGTCGTCGACGATCACGGCGGGCTTTTTCGCGAGGGCTCCCTTCGCGGCCGGAGCAGCAGCAGCCGGGACGCACGAAATAAAAAACGCCGCCACTGCGGCGAAGAAGCGATTGCAGCGTACGGCGTTCATGCGAGTGAGTAAGTCTCCCGCGCGGACTGGAGGATCAGAAGCCTTTGATCTTAAAAAGGCTGGTCACGCTCTCGTTGTTGCTGATGCGCTTGATCGCTTCGCCGAGGATGCTGGCGACACTCAGCACCGTGATCGGCAGGCCTTTGGCATCAAGCGGGATCGAGTTGGTCGTGATGAGCTCGTCGATCAGACCGGAGCGGAGGCGTTCGTAAGCGATCTCGTTGAGGATGCAGTGACTGACGGCGGCGCGGATGCTGCGGGCGCCGTGTTCGCGGAGGATTCTGGCCGCGGCGGTGAGCGTGCCGGCGGTCTCGGTGATGTCGTCCACGAGGAGGATGTCGCAGTCCTTCACTTCGCCGACGACGTTGATCGCTTCGACGGTGGTGGCGTTGGTGCGCTTCTTGGCGACCAGACCGAGTCCGGCGCCGATCATGTCGGCGTACGCGGCAGCCATCTTCATGCCGCCGACATCGGGCGAGCAGACGACGAGCTTTTCCTTATTAATGCTCGAGAGATAATTGAAGAAGACCGGCGAGGCGTAGAGATGATCGACCGGAATGTCGAAGAAGCCCTGGATCTGCTGGCTGTGGAGATCCATCGTGAGCACGCGGTTCGCGCCGGCGGAAGTGAGCAGGTTGGCGACGAGCTTCGCGGTGATGGGCACGCGGGGCTGATCCTTGCGGTCCTGGCGGGCGTATCCGTAAAACGGTAACACCGCGGTGATACGATGAGCCGAGGCGCGCCGGGCCGCATCGATCATGATGAGCAGCTCCATCAAGTGATGGTTGGTCGGTGGGCAGGTGGACTGGATGAGGAAGACGTCGTGACCGCGGACGTTTTCGTTGATCTTCACGAACGATTCGCCGTCGGGGAAGCTGGTGACGGTGGCTTCGCCGAGCGGAATGCCGATGTGACGGCAGATCTCCTCGGCGAGAGGGCGATTCGAGTTACCTGTGAAGACTTTTAGCCCGGGCTTGTTGCTCATGTGGCGGATGTGACGGACAGGTTGCGCGGTGTTAGACGGGGGCGGAAGGCTTTTCTAGCTGGCGCTCGATTTCGTCCACACGGCGAAAGAGTTCGGGCAGTCGTTTGCGGAGAACGTTGATCCGCTGCTCCAGGTTGTAAGGCAGGCAGGGCGAGCCTTTGACGAAACTGCCGGGCGGAAGATCGGAATTGACGCCGGTCTGGCCGTCGATCTTCGAGCCCTTGCCGACCGTCAGGTGTCCGGCGAGTCCGGCCTGACCGCCGACCACGACGTAATCTTCGATCACGGTGCTGCCGGAAATACCGGCTTGGGCGCAGACGAGGCAGTGTTTGCCGATGACGACGTTGTGGGCGACTTGGACGAGGTTATCGATCTTGGTCCCCTCCCCGACCACGGTCTGGCTGAAGCGCGCGCGATCAAGGGTGGTGTTGGCGCCGATCTCGACGTCGTCCTCGATGACAACATGGCCGATCTGGGGGACTTTTTCGTGGCGGCCGGCCACAAATTCGTAGCCGAAGCCGTCGGAACCGACCACGACGCCCGCGTGAAGGCGTACGCGGTTTTTCAGGATGCATTGCGCGGTGACGGTAACGCCCGGCATGAGCCAGCAGTCCTCGCCGATCTGGGCGCCGCGACCAACAAACGCGCGCGCCTGAAGATGAGTGCGTTCACCGATGACCGCGCCGGCTTCGATGATGCAATGCGGTCCAACAGTGACTGATGCGGGAATATGGACTTCCGGGGCAATCACCGCGGTCGGGTGAATGCCGGGAGCGGGCGTGGGCCAGAGCAACCGCTCGACACGCGCGCAGAGTCGGGCGAGGCCGACGGAAGGTTTGTCGACGAGGACGAAGAGCTGACCGGGCTTCGGTTCGCCGCCGTAGTCAGCCGGCAACAACACGAGGGAGGCAGCGGTGGCGGCGACTTCCGGCTTGTACTTGGGATTGCCGAGAAAGGACAGATCGCCCGTGCGGGCGGACCCAAGCGAAGCGATGCCGCGAATCGTTTCGCGGGTCTCGCCGCGTGTTTCGCGGGCTTGGACGATCCCGGCGATCTCAGCCGGGCTGAAGGAAAGCTCCATGGTCGAATTTAGAGTGCGGGTGCGGATGCGTGAGGCAATCGCGGAGGCTTGAAACGAAAAGCCCCGCTCGGAAAAGAGCGGGGCAAAATTTAAACGAGGCGAAAGAGAATTACTTCTTCGTGCCAGGGAAAAGGACGGAGGGCGTTTCGCCGGGCTTGGCAGCGGGCGCCGGAGCGGAGGCGGCGGGAGCGGGAGCCGGGAGACCAGCCGGGCGGGTCTTGTTGATCTCAGCCATCACTTCTTCGGTGATGTCGTAGGACGGATCGGCGTAGAGCGTCGCGGTCTTTTCGATGAGAAGAGTGGCGCCCTTCTTCTTGGCGATGTCCGTGGCGATCTTGGAGATTTCCTCGATCAGCATCTGACGGAAGGTCTGGATCTGCTGCTGAACCATGCGGTTCGCGTCGTTGCGATACTCGCCGAACTGTTGCTCCTTCTTACGGACTTCCTCGAGCTGCTTCATGGCGTCGCTCTCGGCGGCGGTGCGCGCTTCGGCGGTCAGCACGGGGTTCTTGGTCTGCTCGACGAGCTCTTTGTATTTCTCAGCGAGGGCCTGACCGTCCTTCACGATCTTGGAAATCTCTTCGTTGATCTTGGCTTCCTGCCCCTTGAGCTTTTCGCCCTGTTCTTGGGTGCGGTAGTGGCCATCGAATACTTTGGCTAGGTCGATGATGGCGATTTTGGGGGCTGTCTGCGCAGACGCGATGAGCGCGGAAACGCCAAACGCAGCGGCAACAAGCAGTGTTTTGAGGGAGGTCTTCATGATATGGGTTTAGGAAAGGGAACAGTAGCTGTGGAGGAATCAGAACCGGGTGCCAAAGGAAAAGTTAAACTGATTTCCTTTGTCGTTATCTTTGTCCGTCGTGAGCGGGATGCCGAAATCGAGGCTGAGCGGAGCGCCGGCAACGAAGAGGCGAAGACCGAAGCCGAAGTTGTCGTTGTAGTAGGCGGGATTGAAATCGTAGGACCCGACGTTGACGAAACCGGCATCGTAGAAGATCGCGAAACGGACCGGGCTGACGATATCCAGCGAATACTCGACGCTGAGCATGCCGTAAGTTTTGCCGCCCACCACGTAACCTTGTTCGCGCGGACCGACGTCGCGCTGTTCGAAGCCTCGCAGTGTGTAGGGCCCGCCCAAGGTGAAGAGCTCGTAGTAAGGCACTTCAGAGTCGTTGTAGCTATCGAGCACACCGAAACGCCCGATCAGACCGATAACCTGTTCTTGTGCCCGGAAGATCGGGAAAAACTGAGAGCCGCGTCCTTCGATGCGGTAGTAATCGTAGGTGCCGCCCAGCGGTCCGCCGGCGACTTCGAGATTGAGCTCAACGCGGCCGCCGTCGGTTGTGTTGACGATCTTGTCGCGTGTGTCGCGCTCCAGCTGGAAACCAACCTTGGAGATGTTCGTCTTGCCCTCGACCGCGCCGGTGAAGACCGAGGTATCGATGTCCTGAATCTTGATCTCGTTGTAGCTGTAGGAAAGACGGCCGACGACCAGCTCGAAAAGACGTTTGCGCGTGTAGATCTCGCCGCCGGTATCGACACGTTCGTAGTAGGAGTTGTCGTAGTTCTGGCTCGTGCGATAGATGGAGAAACCGAGCGCGAGTTCTTTCTCCAAGAACCACGGCTCTTCGAACGAGAGCATCGCCTCGCTGGAACGGGAGCCGATCTGAAGGCGGATGCGGAATTTCTGTCCATCGCCTTGGAAAAAGCCCTTGCGATTGAAGAGGTCGAAATTCGACTGGGAAAGTTCGGCGAAGAAGACCGCCTTTTCGAGTGAACTGAAGCCGGCGCCGAATTGGAGATTACCGGTGCGACCTTCCTGCACGGCGACCTTCAGGTTGCGGCGGCCGGGGATGTTGGTCGACTCGTGCGTCACGTTCACGTCGTCGAAGAAGCGCGTGTTCTCCAAGCGGAGTTTGCTGCGCTTCATGCTGATCGTGTCAAAAATCTCGCCGGGCCCCAAGGTCAGCTCGCGGATGATCACGATACTTTTGCTCTTGGTGTTTCCCTCGATTTTCACCGACTCGACGAAGAACTGCTCGCTCTCGGTGATCTCGTATTCGACGTCGATGTTGCCGGTGGCGATGTTCGGTTTGCGGACGATGCGCACGCGGGTTTCGAGGTAACCGTCTTTGCCGTAAAAGTCTTCCAAGGTTTCGACGTCCTTATCGAGCTTCGACGGCGAGAAAACCATGCCGCTGCGTTGCTGCGTGAGCAGGGCTAGCAAACGGGAGGGATAAATTTTGTTTCCACTGAACGTGACCGTGCCGATGCGGTACTGACGGCCTTCGACGACTTGGATCGTGAGCACCAGTTTGCCGGGCTTCGGGTAGTCGTAGATCACTTTGTCCTGCGGCACTTCGACGTCGAGGTAACCTTCCTCACGGTAGAAATCGCGGAGCTTATCGAGGTCGTCCTCGAATTGCTCGTCCTTGTAACGGCCGCTGCCGGTGAGCCAGGAGAACATCCACCAGCGCTTCGTTTCGATTGCTTTGCGGAGGCGGCGAGGTTTGACGTTTTCGTTCCCGACGAAACGGATGTCGGCGATCTTAACCTTGGGACCTTCCTTGATATTGAAGATGACGGTGCCGTAACCGGTCGTGCGGTCGCGATCGATGGTGTAGTGGACCGAGACCTGATTGTAGCCGGACTTCTGATAGTACTCGCGGATTTTTTCGGCGTCTTCCTTCACCTGACGTTCGTCGAGCGAGGCGTTGGGCTTGGTCTTGACCTCTTTCTCAAGCCGGCGGCTCTTCACGCGTTCGTTGCCTTCGTAGCGAATGGCGAGCACGCGGTATTTGGGTGTGACTTCAACAACGAGATTGATGACGCGGGACGGCAGCACCTCGCGCTTCACTTCGATGAACTCGAACAAACCCGTGCGGTACAGCGATTGGATATCGCGGTCGATCATCGTGTCGTCGAGATCGGAGCCCTCGCGCGCCTGCATGTTGGCGCGGACGACCTGCTCGTTGACGTTGGCGGTGCCGACGAAACGGACTGTGACGGAACCTACCTTGTAGGGGCGACTTTCCGGATCTCCTATGCTTTGGGCTGCCAGCCGCAATCCGGCAGAAACGGCAAAAATAAAGACAATGAGGTACCGAACGGCCCTGCCGGCAGGGCTACTGAGTGAAGTTTTCAAAGCGGGTAATGTCTCGGAGGAAGGTAAGTTTGAGTTCTCCTACCGGTCCGTTTCGTTGCTTTGCAACTATTAACTCGGCGGAGTCGGAGGCTACTTGGAATTTTTCGTCTGCGTCTTTGGGGCGGGCCAGCATGAGGACAACGTCAGCGTCTTGCTCGATCGATCCGGATTCGCGCAGGTCCGAAAGTTTCGGTGTGCGGTTCTCTTTTTCGGCAGAGCGGTTCAGCTGACTTAATACAAGCACGGGCACGTTGAGTTCCTTCGCGAGTGCTTTAAGTCCGCGCGAGATTTCGGCGACCTGCTGCTCGCGAGGCGTTTTCGAGTCGGTCGGGGCAAGCAACTGAAGGTAGTCCACCACCACGAAGCCGAGCGGCGAACGCGCATGGAGGCGCCGCGCCTTTGCCCTCAGTTCCATGATCGTGAGATGGCTGGAGTCATCCAAATAGATGGGCGACTTCGTGAATTCGTCCGCTGCCTGCAAAAGGCGCTGCTGTTCGTCGCCGTGCTTCGAAAGCAAACCGTCGCGGAGGAGCTTCATGTTCACGCGGGCGCGCGAGCAAAGCATACGCAACGCGAGCTGGGCCGCGCTCATTTCGAGACTGAACACCAAGACCGTGACTCCCGGACCGCGCTTCGGCATGGCCGCGGCCTCCGCGAAATTGAGCGCGAGCGAGGTTTTTCCCATCGAAGGACGCGCCGCGAGGATGATCATTTCCTGGCGCTGAAACCCGAAGGTGAATTCATCGAGATCTTTGAAGCCCGAACTCACGCCGGTGAGTTCGCCCTTCTTCATCATCATCTTCGTGATGACGCTCATCGCCTCGGTGACGGGGCCTTTCATCGACTTGGCGGCGTCTGAGATACGATCCTGGGTGACGGCGAAAAGCTCCTGCTCGGTCTTGTCGATGAACTCCTCAAGACCGCCTTGGTAATTGTAGCAGTTTTCCACCGCCGTGGACGCGACCTTGATCAACTCGCGCAACAGGAAAAGTTCGCGGATCTTCTCGATGAAATACGGTGCCTGCGCGGTCGTCGGAATGCGCCCGCTGATCTGCGTGAGATACGCGTAGCCGCCCACCTGATCGAGCTGCTGCGTGGTCTTCAAGTCCTCCGACAGAACCGCGAGGTCGATCGGTGCGCCGCGGTTGTAAAGATCGACGAGCTTGTCGTAGATGATGCGATTGGCCGGAGCGTAGAAGGCGGAGGCCGCCAGTTTGCCCTCAAGGCAGCGGGCGATGGTGTCATTGCCGTCGATCAGGCAGCACGAGAGCAGATACTCCTCCGCTTCGATGCTATGCGGAGGCGAGCGCCCGATCATGCCGGGCATGGATGCTCCGTCAGCGGAAGCATCGTTGTCGCGGGAGCGTCGTTTAAATCGGGGCGAGTCTTCAGCCATCGGAAAATCAGGCGGTGGAGCGAAGGGACTGAGGTACGAATTGCAATGAAAGGTTGATCTTTCTTGCTCACAGGAAATTCCCAGCGGCCGGAACCCTTTGCTCGGTGAAAAAAAAGGCCGCGCCCTAAGCAGGCGCGGCTCGAAATGGCGCGAATGAAATCGGGAAAGCTTACTCAGCTTTCTCGGACTTCTTGCGATAGGACTTCTTCTCGGTCTTGGCGGGGGCAGCAGCGGCAGCGGCCTCTTCAGCGGTTGGCACGATCGGGTTCTCCGAAACGACATCGAAGCTGATGTCCACCGAGATGTCGGCGTGCAGCTTGATCTTCACCTCGTGCTTGCCGAGGGTCTTCACCGGCGTGTGGAGAAGGATCTTCTTCTTCTCGATCTCGATACCGGCCTGGACGAGCTTCTCGTGAAGATCGTTCGCGGTGATCGCGCCGAACATCTTGCCGCCTTCGCCCGTTTTCACGGCGAACGCGATGCTGGTCTTCTCCAACTTCTTCGCGAGTTCCTGTGCACCTTGGATCTCCTGCGATTCGCGCTCGGCGCGACGCTTCTTCAGCGACTCGACCTGCTTGCGGTTGGCGAGGGTGACCGGAGCCGCGATCTTGCGGGGAAGGAGGAAGTTGCGGGCGTAGCCGGCGCGGACTTTGACCTGATCGCCTTCGGCGCCGAGGCCTTCGACGGGTTTAAGCAGCAAAATTTCGCTGTGTGCCATGGTGTGAACGAGTTTGGGTTGGTGTTTGAGTTGTAAAATGAAGTCCGCTGACAGGCGCCGGAGGCCGGGGCTTACGGGCACAGAGTCGTGGTTCAGATGTGGTGAAAATTTTACGCGAAGCGGAGTGGATTCTCAGACGCCACCACCTCTGTCAATGCCCGTTTTCCCGGTAGGAAAAAACCGCATGCCCACCGCCTCCGACCGACGCTCCAGTCGCCAACGAAAGAGAAACTGCCGCGGAAACCGGGCCCGCCAACCCTCGCGTCTGTGTACTTCTCCCCATCAAAAATCAGGACATGTACGGATGTCCCGACAGGGAAAACGGCGATAGTATAAAACCGTTGTAAAAAAAGTACGCTCGGTCGCGTCCTTCAATCCAGCCACTTCAACCCGGGAGATTATCATGCAGCCGACCATCCAGCAGCCGCGCACTGCTCAAAACCGCGTATCCGCTTCGCAACGATCCACTCGCCGCGCCACCCCCCAGCAGCCGGGCTCCGACGACGACCCGGGCGAGATACCCGCCCTCACGAGGACCCGGGCCCGCGAACTTGTCGCCTTGCTGCCAGGCCGCGCCGCCTTGCTCGATCCCTGCGGGATAGTCATCGCCTGGAACGATCACTCGTCGCCGGCCGGCGGATACGAATCACCGCGCCCGCCCTCCGAGATTGGGCTGCTGGTCACGCCGTTGAAAAACGCCGGCGGCCTTACGCTTCTCTGGGAACCCGAGGTCACTGTTCGGCCCGGCGGCGGTAAAAACGCGTCTGTCGCTCTGACTGTCAGCCGCGCTCAGATCGGCGATCTCACTTGTCGCCTCATGCGCGCACAGGAAGACGAGCGCAAAAAAATCGCCCGTGAATTGCATGATGACCTCGGCCAGCGTCTGGCCGCCCACGCCCTCGCCATCGGCAACCTCAAGCAACACCTCGATAAAGATCCCACCGTGCTCAAAGAGCGCCTGCAAGCGCTCGAGACCGACGCGGTGGAGCTTGGTGATGCCATCCGCATGGTCTCCCACGAACTCCATCCCGCCCTGCTCGAACGTTTCGGACTCGCCCAAGCCCTTCGCACATTCGCCGCCGATTTCTGCGAATGGTCCGGCCTCCGTCTCGTCGCAGATATCCAAAATCCTCCCGAGCCTCCCTCCGACCTCATCGCCATCGCCACCTACCGGATCGTCCAGGAGGCGTTGCGCAACATCGAGCGCCATGCCCACGCCACGACGGTTCACATCAAACTGACCTTCACGCCCCACCAATTGCACCTGCTCATCGAGGATAACGGCATCGGCTTCACCCGCGACAACGCCTCCGCCAAAAAAGGCCTCGGCCTCACCAGCATCGACGAACGCGTCCGGCTCCTCAACGGCCGGCTCTCCATCGAAGGCGCCCGCGGCCACGGCACCGCCCTCACCGTTCGTATCCCCATTCACCCTACAAGCCCATGAAGCGCCCGCACGTTCTCATCGCCGACGATCACCAGATCCTTCTGGAAGGCCTTCGCCAGCTGCTCGCTCCCGACTACAATCTCGCCGGCATGGCCGCCGATGGCCGCGAACTCCTTGCGCTGGGTCGTCAGACCCGGCCCGATCTTATTGTCACGGATATCGACATGCCCGGCCTCACCGGCCCTGACGCCATCGCCCAGCTCAAACGCGAAGGCATCACGCCCAAAGTCATCTACCTCACCATGCTCGCAGACATGGATACCGCCGTGAGCGTTTTTCGCGCCGGCGCCGCCGGTTACATCCTGAAACACTCCGCGGTCACCGAACTGCTCGCCGCTATCAAAGAAGTCCTCGCCGGCCGCGTGTACATCACTCCTCGCATTTCAAAAGAGATGCTCGGGGTCTGCCTACACTCGTCTTCGCACGACGCCCTCTCCCGTCCCGCGATCACCCCGCGCCAAGCCGAAGTGCTCCGCTTGATCGCACAAGGCCTCACCATGAAAGAGGTCGCCGCCGCGCTCGACATTTCCAAACGCACCGCCGAGGCCCATAAATACCAGATGATGGAACACCTCGGCCTGCGCACCCTCGCCGAGCTCATCCAATACGGTCTGCGCACGCATATCCTCGCCACGCACCCCTCGACATCGACGACCGCACCCGCGCATGCATCCGCATCCGGCAGTCTCCGTATTTTTGCCAATCACCGCCTGTGACTTGTGCGCATTCACACCT
This sequence comes from uncultured Opitutaceae bacterium, assembly GCA_946482625.1. The sequence goes on along the minus strand of CAMLSH010000080.1, from coordinate 1,001 downwards.
AGACGCACGCGTCATAAACTGTGTGCGTCATGAAACGAAACACACAGCGGGATGGGGATGCGTTCACAGCGGGCCGGCATGGTGGAAACGCTCCGCAACGTATTCGGATTTTGGTGGCAGACGACAATGAATTCATGCGTCATTGCGTCCGGCTTCTGTTGACCCGTGAGGGTTGCGAGATCGTCGACGCGGTGGCCGACGGCGAGGCGCTCGTCGCGAGCGCGGCGAACACTCCGCACGACCTCGTCATCACCGACATTCACATGCCGCGCATGAACGGCTTGCAGGCCACCCGCGAGATCCTGCGTCGCCACGCCGGCTCCCGTGTCATCCTCTTGACCAGCGACGACGACTACGAAACAGCCCGCGCCGGGTTCGAGGTCGGCGCGATGGCGTACGTGGTCAAAGACAACATGATTTCCGACCTGCGCGACGCCATCGAAGCGGTCTTCGCGGGAAAAGTTTTTCTCTCCGGCTGTGTCATCCGTCACGCCCATGCCTACGGCTACGAGAGCCCGCAGGAGCGCGATACCGCCACGGCTGGACTCACCGCCTTGTAATTCGCTCCCATGCCCGACAGCCCGGCTCACGCTTTGAAAGGCTGCCTCGTGCTCGTCACGACGGACGGGGAGAACTTCCACCGCACACGCATTGCCGAGGTCACGCCGTCCGGTCACTACGTCCGGCTTGAGCAAGACGAGCCCGCCCCCGGCGGCATTCAACGGTGGCGGAAGCTCGCCTCGATCCAATTGCTGGAAACGTACACCTCCCTGACCAGCCTTCCTGTCACCCACGGCATCGTTCGGCTGAAAAAATCCCCCGGCTCCGAACTTCCGTCCCGGCCCACCGCGTGGATCAATCCTGTCCCCGCTGCCTCCAACGTCCTGACATTTCCCTTTTCCGCGTCCTCGAAAACCGACGCCACGCGTACCGTGCCCGTACACGCCGCCCTCAGCCCATAAGCGTTTGTCGTCGCTCCCCCCCGCGAAATTCTTCCGCAC
>CAMLSH010000079.1 GCA_946482625.1 uncultured Opitutaceae bacterium | reverse complement strand
TTTTGATAGGCCGCCTGGACGTCATTGTAGAGCAACGAGACATTGTCGCCCGTGCCGCCGCGGATGACGGTCGCGGTCGCGCGCGGCGTCCAGGTGCTTTGCGAGTGCGGGCTGGCCACCAGGATATCCCAGCTGCCTTTCCAAGGCTGGGCGTTGGCATTTACCTTGGCGATCATCCGGTCGAAGTCGGCCTGCGTGTGCAACACGCCGGGATGAACGAACGACTGCGCGCGGACAGCTTGGGTTAAACCGAGGAGCGCGAGCAGGACGGGGATTAGCAAACGAGTCCATAGACTCGTGCGGGGGATTTTTGGGGTTTTCATGTGTCTGTCGTTACTGACCTTCTGGTTTTGTTTCTGCCGCCCAAAGGACGGCATTCGCATCAGGCAGCCCAGGAGCTGGACACCGAAAACATGCCTGAAATTGGTGCGGGGAGTTGTCGCGAGCCTCCCCCGCAAGTGAACGAAGGCGGACGCCCGGAAGATCGAGCGTCCCCTGTGCAGCTCATGGTGTTGGTTCGATCAATACGGCGCTGCCATTGAGCGTGAGGCGGTCGCTGATGACGCTGCCGTTGAGCGTGCTGCTATTGAGCGTCACCGTGCCAGCAGGGGCGATGACGTGACCGGTGAACGTCACGCCGGTGTTGAGTGTGAGTCCGCCCGTGGCAATCCGCAGCGTGAACGCGTCGGGATCGCCGCCGACGTTTGCCGAGCCGTTAAAACTCGCGCCGCTCGCAACCGTGATCACCACCGGTCCGACGAGCTGGATCTTGCCGCCGGTGTTGAGCGTGAGCGATTGCAGGTTGTAGATCGCCGGCTCTGTCGCCCCTGCGACGCCGAGCACCAGCGTGCCCGCGCCGTTGACGGTGAACCGGCCATACGTCCCCGGCGGCACCGCGCATGCGCCGGCGCCACTGTTGAGCGTGAGGTTCCGAAGCGTCGCAAAATCGCCTGCGCTTTGGCCGGCGGTGTTAAGAGAAACGTCGCGGGTGCCGGCCGGCGCCGGTGGCGAACCAACGACCGGCATCGCAATCAGATCGACGCGTCTCACGAGGTAACGCAGCGCCGCACCGGTGTTGAGCGTCACGGTGTAGTTGACCGGCGACGACGATCCCGGACCCTCGTTCGTGCCGACGAAGATCGGCTGGCCGTTGAGCACGACGCCCGGCGTGCCCGGCACGAGCAGATCGCCGGAGACCGATGCGCTGCCATTAAGCGCAAGACTCTCGCCGAGCAGCATCTGCACCGAACCTTCTACATCGGCGTTGAACGAAGGGGCGTGTCGCACCAACGCGGTGATCGCCACCGTGAGCGTGCCGGAGACGGAGCCCGCGTAGTTGGCGTCATCGAGCGTGGCGACAACCGCGTATTCTCCCGGATAGATAGGCGGGGCCTCCCCGCCATCGTACGTGAACACCACATTCAGGTCCGCCGGCGTTGTGGTGGCCGCCGGGATACGCGGCGTGCCGTCGTAGTAGAGACGCAGATTGTCCAAGGTGACCGTGGCGACCGCCTTCGCGATGGTGAGGGTGGCCGTCGCGCTGCCGGCGTAGTTGGCGTCCTGGATCGTCGCCACGACGGCATACGTGCCGGCGTTCGTCGGAGGGGTGCCGCTGCCGTTGTAAGTCAGCACCACCGGCAGGCCGGCGGGCGAGGTGGTGGCGGTCGCCGATTTCGGTTGTCCGTCGTAGGTGTGCGCAAGCGCGCCGAGCGCAACCGAGGCCGCACCTTTGGCGATGGTGACCGTCAGCGTAGCGCTCGTGGAACCGGTGGAGTTCGCTGCTCCGATGGTCACCGTGAAGGCGCCTGCCGCACTCGGAATGCCGCTGATAACGCCGGTAGCGGGATCAAGCGCGAGCCCGGGAGGCAGATCGGTCGCGGCGTAACCGGTCGGTGAGTTGCTGGCGATGATCGCGTAGTTAAAAGGCATGTCCACGGCGCCCGAAGCGCTGAGTTCGCTCGTGATCTGCGGCGGTGGCACGATCGAGGTGAGCACGACATCGTTGCCGGTGCCTCCCGTGTAGCTGATGCGAAGCAAGCTCCCACCGCTCGTGAACGATGCGCCTTCGGGCAGTCCGGCGAATGTGCCGTTGACCGCGGCAGCTCCGGTGTTGTCGAGGATTGTGAAATTCGTCCCCACAGAGAAACCCGCGCCACCGAGAGCGGAAACCTGGAGCGCGGCGCCGCCGATACCCACGCCGTTCGCGACGACTTTGTCCCCCGCGCCCGTCTCCCCGTTGAGCTCGACGGCGAGGGTTGAGCCCGCAGCCAACGTCAGCGCCGCGCCGGTCGTGAGCGTCCCCACGCCGAGATTGCCTGGTGCGAGCGTGCCGGCGTTCACCGCGATGGGTGCGATCAGGTTGCCAGTGCCACCGAAGGTGCCGCCCGTCACGGTGACGGGACTCGCGAGCCCGCCATTCACGAGCAGCGTGCCGGCGGTAACATTGGTCGGTCCGTTATACGTGTGATTGCCGGTGAACGTGAGCGTCCCGGTGCCCACCTTCGTGACGGCGATGAAACGCGTGCTGTTGGCGACCATAACACCGGTAAACGTGGTGTTTGTATTCAACGCGCCGATGCTGAGCGTCGCCGTGGTGTTGAGTGCGGCGTCGTTGCGAAACTGGCCTCCGCCGGAGAGCGCGCCGAAATGGATCGTGCCCGTGCCGAAGTTGAGGCCGTTGCCGTCGGTCTGCGAATTGTTGAGCACCCAGGCCGCCGCGGCGCTGCCGGCCTTGGCCGAGTTGAAGCGGACACGATGATTGGTGGCATTGCTCGAGGTGAAGACGCCGCTGAAGCTGCCATTGTCGCCGTTGAAGTGCGTGCCACCTGTGTTCGCGCCGCTCTCGGTGATATTGCCACTGCCCGCGAGACCGCCGGCCAGCGTGATGTTGGCGACAGCGCTCGACAGTCCGCTCGTGGTGCCGGCCTCCGCCAGCACGGTGTTGTAGATCATCGCGGCCGCGGAGCTCGTGAGCGTGCCGCCCGCCAGCCGCACGGTGCCGCGACCGAGCGCGCCTGTCGCGGGTGCTCCGGCAGTGCCCGTCCCGGCACCGGCGATCGACACTGCGCCGGCTTCGATCCGCACGTCGCCGGAGAATGTGTTTGAGCCACTGACGAACAGCGATTGCGTGCCGGTCTTAATGAAGCCGTGTGGCGCGCCGCTGTCGGAAATGATGCCGCGCAGAGCAATCGCTCCGTTGCGCGCCTCGATTGTGGGCGTACCGGCGAGCGCAAGATCGAGCGTGAGCGTCTGCACACTGCCGCTATGGTTCGCGATGTCACCGCCAGCCGTGAGCGCATTGCCCGAAATCGTGTAGGCCGGAGCGCCCGCGTTGAATTTCAACCGGTTGATGGCCAGCCCGCCGAGATCGTTGCTCAGGGTCGTCACGGCAGAGGCGCCGAAGACCAGCGAAGATCCGTTTTCCGGCACGCTGTTGCCCAGCCAGTTTTCGGGAAGGCTCCAGTTGCCGGACGTCGCGGTGGAGTTCCAGATCGTGTTGATGTCGCCGGGCGTGCCCAGCACTTCATCGGAGGACACGCTCTCGTAAGCGCCCTGGCGCGCGGTGAGAACGTAGTAATAAGCGACCCCGTCGACGAGACCAGTATCCACGTATCCCGTACCCGTGAGACCGGCGGCGATGACCGTATAGGGCCCGCCGCTCGTCGTCGCACGCTTCAGGTCGTAGCTGGTGGCGCCGGCCGATGCGTTCCAAGAAAGCGAGACCTGACCGTGGCCATTGAGCGCGACGAGGTTCGCCGGCGGCCCGGGCAGTAACGCGCCTTCCAAGGACACATGGTCGAAATCGCCACGGAGCAGATTGTCGCGCCCCGAACCGGCTGCGATCCCGACGTGTACGGTTGCCGGCATCGCAACGACGGTCGAACCGACGAAATGCCAGACGACGCCATCGCCGGATTGATACGCCGAAAACGTGTCTCCGCTACGGACGAGCCGGAACCAGGCGTTCGAGGAATAGCCGTTGCCCGTGATGAACGACATCGGTCCGCCGGTGTTTGCCCGGGTGCCGAAGCGCGCCTCGCGAAACCCGACATCGCCGACAAAGAGCGTCTGCGCCTTCGCATCCGGCGCGAGCGATTCGCGGATCATCAAGCCGATGCGACCGTTAACGCCGGCCGCACCGCTCGCGCCGATCCGGTGTGCGGTGATCGATGTGTCGCCGTTCACAGTGGCGAACGCGTAGCCTCCGCCATCGGCGGTGCCACCAATACCCGCGCCGGCACCGGAAACGAAGAGCGTGCCGCCGCCCGCGCTGCTGTAGTTTGCAGCACCGGCTTCGGCAACCGCGCCGATGTCCCGGCGCGCCCACCCGTCGGGCAGCGTCGCGCTGGCGGCCAGGGGAATCGCGCTCACTTCGTCGGAGTCGCCGCCGGTGCCGGCCTGGTTTTGAGCAGCGACCCGGTAATAGTACGTGGTGCCGTTCACGACCGCCGTGTCGGTGAAGTGCGAATACGTTCCGCGATAAGTCGCGATCGTGGTGTAAGGACCGCCGCTCGCGGTGGCACGACGGACCAGATAGCCGTTGGCCGTCGGTACGGGATTCCACGCCAGGGAAATAGCCCCAACTCCATCTTCGGCGGTGAGCGAAACCGGAACGCCCGGCGCGGTGGACGGATAGCCCGAGGCAGCGGCGTTCAGCGTGTACGCGAGTGTGCCGTACCCAAAATGATCGTCGTGCGAGAAACCCTCCGGGCGGTTGAGCGCAGCGATCGCCGTCACGCCCGGCGCGCTGAGTCCCTGCCGGACCACGTAATGGTTGTAGAGCATTTCCCAGATTGGTCGCTGCAGGCGGCCGCGGTCATGGGTCGCGGGCCAATACTGGTTCACATCGTCGCAGTTGTCGTAAAACGCGTACGGCACGTCCTGCCCGAGGTTGAACTGCGCCACGTATTCGGCCCCGGCGAGGAGCCGGTTGTTATCGTAGCTGAACATGTCCACGCCCTGGTTCCACGCGATCTGGCAAAAAGTCGCGAGCAGCCCGACGCCGAGGGCGTTGTGCTCCTGATCGCGGCCGGTCTCCTGCCACTGACCGAGACCGTAAGGCTGATCCGGACCGCCTGGATGAAGATGGAAAACCGCGTTCTGAATGGCGCCGTTGCCGGCGCCGGCCATGAAGTAGCTCAGGCCCTCGTTGAAGATCGCCTGGTCGTCGAGCAGAACGCCGATGGCGGCAAGCGCCGCGATGTTGGCGGCGTCCCAGTTGGCCCAGTAGTGGGTGATGCAGGTGCCGCGATGGTTGACGAGAAAGTCGTTACAGATCGGATACAGGTACTGACGACACATGTTTTTGAAGCGGTCGAAGTCCGCCTGCGCCCAGCGCGTGCCGACATGGATGCGCAGGATCTCGCCGACGACCGCGAACTGATAGGCATAGAGACCGCTCAAGCCCGGCTGGTCGCCTCCGGATGGCACCTGGTTCACGGCGGCGGACCAGAGATTGCAGATGCGAATCGCGTTGTCAGTGTGGGCTGGGCTGTCGGCGATGTAGCCGCGAATGGCATTGAAGTACGCAGCCACGGCGTCGGCGGACGCACGCTGACGGCTGGCGCCCATGTTTGCCTGAGGCGCGGGATTATAGGTGCTCTGCGCCTTGGAGTTCTGGAGCAGCGCATTCCAGCTCTCGATCCACGGACTCTCGCCCGCAGCGACCCGGACCTTCATGCGGTCAAGATCAGCCTGCGTATGAAGACCGCCGGGATGGACAAAGGAACTTTGCGCGTGCGACGAAACAGTCAGCATCAACACGAACGAGACGAGGAACAGCCAGCGGCTGGCGAGGGGAGCGTAGCGGATGATCATAACGGGGTGCAGTTAAGAAATGGGCCGGACCGTGCGGCCTGCGGCGGGTTCATGACCGGCCTGCGGATCGCGAATCGGGCGAAGCGACCGGGCCTCGGGGACTGAAACGCGCGCATGCGGACACGGCGCGGATGGAAAAAATCTTCGGGAGAAGAACTGCGATAACGGTTGGTCGTGGCGAAAAACGGGGTGATCTCTTCGCGGCTGTCGGGGAGACACGCACCAATGCCTGTGACCGGTTTCTCCTTCGAGTGGTTTTAAGATTGGCAGTAAACCAAACCGCGCGGGACCGGGACGACGCGTCGTCAAACCGACCGATCGCAGCGTGGCCGGGTGCCGCCCAGATCCGCGTATGTCACGGATGACTACGCGCAAAGAGCCGGAGCCGCGGTCAGGCTTTCAGGGCGAGCTCCTGCGGTCTGACTTCACCCAAGAGCGGTTCGCCGCGCGAATAGCGGCGGAACTCTTCCAGCGCCATGCGGCCGAGCCGGTTGCATTCCCGGCCAAGGCTGCCCGCGATGTGCGGCGTGATGACGACGTTGGGTAGTGCGAAGAGCGGAGACCCGGCGACCGGCGGCTCCGGATCGGTCACATCGAGCACGGCAAACAGATCCGGGCGGCCCTTCAGCACAGCGACCAGTCCGGGCTCGTGGACGACACCGCCCCGGGCGGTATTGATGAAAGATGCGCCCGGTTTCATGGCCGCGAAATGTTCCTGACGCAGCATGTGCGTGGTGCTCGGCAGATGAGGTGTGTGGCAGCTCACCACATCGGCCGTGGCGAAGATCGTTTCAAGGGGAACGAGCTGCACCCCGAGCCCGGAGGCAACTGACTCGGGGACGAAGGGATCGTAGGCGATCGTATTCACGTCCAGGATGCGCAGATACTCGGCGACGAGTCGGCCAGTGTGCCCAAGTGAAAGCAGTCCGACGGTGGAGCCGTAGCAACCGGGCATGTGAGGGCTCTGACGTCCAAATCGGCCGGTCTGGCGGGTCTGCGCGACGCGCTGCCAGCCGTGTTTAAGGCAAAAAACGATCTGCGAGAGGGTGAACTCGGCGACCGGGATCGCGTTCTTTTGGACCGTGCTACTCACGCGAATACCGCGATTCCAGAGCGCGTCGGTCACGAGGAACTTGACGGAGCCACCGGCATGGAAAACCGCGCGGAGCGCGGGCATCAGCGCGAGCGTGGCCTCGTCCAGCCGCGGCGCCCCCCAGCCGGAGAAGATCACTTCGACGTGACGCAGTGCGTCGGGGTGCTTGAGCACCTCGGACGGCTCCATGGGCGGCAGAAGAAAGTCCACCTCCCTGAGCAGGTCGCGATGTTCGTCGGGACCATAGACGTCGGGAGCGTCGGTCTGGTTGATCAGGTAAACCGCATTCGGCTTCATGTGTGATTTGAGAAGTTAAAGAGACGGACCAAGAGAGAACCGGTGACCGGGGAAAGAGAGGCGCCTCTCCCTCGGTGCGGGCGCCTCTTCGATAAAAAATCTGGCGTCGCAATATCCGCCCGACGCTGGTTCTTGCAGTAAACGCGCGGTTACTCACCGCCTGTTGCAAAGGTCGGTCGCCGCTGACTGCGCACGACCGACCCGGAGAACTTCGTTTTAGTTTTAGAGGCTTACAGCTTCAGCGTCATCGTGAACTCGAAGTTGATCGGCCGCTGGAAGGAGGCGATACGACCCGGGACTGAGACGTGGTAGGGCTGCGATAGATCGCCGCCTGGAGGACGAGGAACCACACCGTCGTCCTGATAGTAGACGCCTTGTTTATTCAGGAGATTTCTGATGTTCAGCTGGAACGAGAGCTCCTTGCCGTCGATCGGACGATAGCCGGACCGAAGCCGCATTGTGTACCCGAGATTGAGATAAAAGTCGGACGGGCGTTTCACCCAGATGGGCGTGTTTGCGTCGACGCTCGGATCGTCGATGTACGTGAGGTTGCTGGCGCTGACCGGGAGTGCCGGGTTGTAGTTCGGGTTGGCGATGGTGTCGCCCGACCGATAGCCAGCGATGTCCTTATCGACGTACTGCCAGCCGCCACCGACACGCAGGCCTTTGAGGCGTCCGGTCGAGAACGTGTAGTCGGTGAAGAAATTGATCTTCATGCGCTTGATCCCGATCGTGTCCTGAAGGGCCGAGATGTTGTCATACTGCGCCCAGATGTTGTTGTAGTCGTTAACCGCATTATCGCGCTCGCTCGTGTTGCTATGGCCCGCAGCGAGAATCATCGCAGGAGTCACAGCTGGATTAGCGATGGCCCAACCCGGAGCGCTTCGACTCTTCAGGTTGTTGAAGGCACCTGACGTATCGAGGATACCGCCAGCGGCTTCGAGCACATCGAGGAATTCTTCCTGACGGCTGCGGACGTAGCCTTGTGTGTTTTTCCAGCGGTCGTAGTCCACCCGCTGGCCGGTCCCGAAATTACCCATGACGCGCCAGTTTTTCGTGATGCGACCGACGAGCTCAAGTTCGATGCCGTCGTTCTTAACAGCGGCATAATCGCCACCGAGAACTTCGCTATAGTTGAAGGGATTGCGGCTGTCCGGAGATGGATCCGTCCACGCATTTCGATTCATCAAGTTATTTATCGCGCCCGTGGTCGGCGGCGTGCCCAACACGTTTTCCTTACGATTGAAGTAGTATCGCGGTGTGAGCGAGACGCGGTCTTTCAAGAAGCTGAAGGTGATGCCAGCTTCGTAGGCCAAACCTTTCTCGGGCTTCGCTTCTTCGCCGTTGAGAATCAGCCGGCCGTTGTCCGCGGGCTTGTAGCTATCGCCGTAGCTAAGTTTGAGGGATGCCCATTTGAGGGCGTGATATGTAACGCCCAGGTTTGTGTTGACGACAGTCTTGTTGAATTCCGGGGGATTATAGTCACCGCGGAAACGGTCGTTTACATAGACTGGATTTGCAGGATTAACGTCGTTGACGCCGCCAAGTGTAGGACGGTTGCCGGTGGCAAGAGTCGGCACCGTTGCGCGCGGCGTGCCGTTGTTGTTCTTGGGGATATAGCTGAGGGTCAGCCAATCCGCCGGAGCATCCGGGCGCCAGTAGCCATCGCTAAGCGTCACGCCATCCCAGTTGGGATCGTTGGGGAGGAAGCCCCAGCTCGTGGGCCGCAAGCGCACAGCTGTCATTTGCTGGTCGATACGTACGCCGGGAGAGATGATGAGCTTGCTGTCGAAATACCGGGCGGCGAAGGCAAAGATACTGCTCTGCGTCCTCTCCTTACGATCGGACCAATCTCCCAGCACCCAGCGAGGCTGAACGGTGCGGGTCGAGGTCGTGTAAGTGTTATCCGCACCTCCGACACCTGCGACGACGGTCCGATCGAAGAGCGAGACCGGAGCGACGTTCAGGAAGGGGCGGACCGAGTCGTTCCAGTAATAGCGCAATCTGACTTGCTGACCGCCGGCATGCCATTCGCGCGGGTCGGTCGCGAGGGTGAGCGACAGAGTCTTTCGACGGTACTCGACGTCACGGCCGGTATAGCCGACGCCCAAGCTGAACGAATAGTGGCCCCACTTCCCAAGATCTTTGATATACCCGAGGTTGGCGCGCACTCCAAAGTTATCGAGCGTGCGATAGTTCATCGTCGCGTCCGATTGCGAATAGGCGTCGCGGAAATGAGGGTTGGGCGAACCATTGGGCAATGTCTGGTTGATATCGATGAAACCGACGCGGAAGCCTAGGTGGGAGGCCACCTGCTCTTCCGTCACGCGGTTGGCGTCGCCCGTCACCTCAAGGAAAAGCGTATCCGAAAATTGGTGTGTGAAACCGAAGTTGATGTCCTTCGTGCGCTGCGTGAAGAGGGGATCTTCAGGCACCACGGTAAAACGTTTGCCCGGCACCCGAAAGGTGGAGTTGGCAACCTGGCGGGAGAAACGATCCGACGGCAAACCGACAGCATAGCTGAACGGGGCGGCGCCACCATTGGCGTCCCTGGCAGGGGTGCGGGAGTTACCGCCGCTGCCGCCGCTGTTTCCAAAGGGGAGCAAAAACCCGTTGCCGTTGCGGCTCCACATCTGGCCATCGATATAGATGGGCACATTCGGATTTTCATCGCCGCGGCGCGTGCTACCGGTGTGAAGCCAGTTCATGACCGAGTTGGTCAGAGGGTCGTAGATGTAGACATTGCCGCCCTCGCGCCAGACGCCCTCAGGCCCGCCTTGTCCGCCCAGGGTCGTGGTCAACAGCGTGCCGTTCGCGGTCGGAACCAGGCCGTTGATGGTGTTGTTGGTGATCGGGCCGTTGAAGGTCGTGCTGCCGTTCCACCCGCTAAGATTATCGAACATGGGAATCGGGACGGCGGAGCGCTCAGTCTTGTCGTGAATAACTTCAAGGCGCAGCTCCGACTTCTTCGTCATGCGGTAAGTGCCTCCGAGCGTGATGCCGCGGCGGTCCTCAAACTCATTTTGCAGGTAGCCATTCTTGTTTTGATACAAGAGGTTGGCTCGCAGCGCTAGTTTGCCGGGCAGGAGGATCTGATTTACGTCCAGAGTGCTGCGGTAGTAATCCCAGGAACCGGCTTTCAACTCCACCGTTGCAGCGTTGCGACTAAAGTTGGCGCGCTTGCCTTGCGTGCTGATGCCGCCGCCGAGCGCCTCATTGGCGCCCACGTTAAAGAGCACAGCGTTCGGACCACGGCCGAAGTCGATACGCTCGACATTATAGGTATCGCTCAGACCGGCCGTCAGGAAAAAGTTGCGCTGCTGGCCGGCGTTGATGACGAAACCGCGGACGTTATACATCGTCGAGGGCGTCACGGTGCCACCTCCACCGAAGAGGTCCGCGCCCTGTCCATCGAGGACCGGCGCACCGTTGGTGGACCACATTACCGCGTCGCGAAGATCGGTGATCCCCATCGCCTTGATAAATTCGCCGGTCATGACCGAGTAAGGGGCGGCCATGTCTTTCATATCCATGCCGAGCTTGGTGGCGGTACCGGCATTGGTGGCCATAAAGCCATCGTCCTTGTCGGTGGAAACTTCGAACGGGGACAATACAACGAGGTCGTCCTCCTTCGGGCTTTCTTTGACGGGTACGACGGGGTCTTTCTTCTCAACGGGTGCAGGTTGAGGGGCGGCCGGGACCGCTTGCGGGTAGGCTTGGGTGG
>CAMLSH010000078.1 GCA_946482625.1 uncultured Opitutaceae bacterium | reverse complement strand
TCAACCCCAAGGCCCTCGCCGAGGCCAAAGCCCTCGATGCCGAACGCAAAGCCGGAAAAATCCGCGGCCCTCTCCACGGCATCCCGATCGTCCTCAAGGATAACTTCGACATCGTCGATCTCCCCACCACCGCAGGCTCTCAACTCCTCGAAGGCTCCCTCCCTCCCGACGACGCCTACGTCGTCAAAAAACTCCGCGCCGCCGGCGCCATCATCGTCGCCAAGGTCAACCTCTCCGAATGGGCCGGCGGTGGTGGCAGCACCGAAGGCGCGCCACCCGACATCGTCAAAGCCGGCTTCATCCCCAACGGCGCCAGCTCCATGGGCGGCCAGACACGTAACCCCCACGACACTACGCGCGGCCCCGCCGGTTCTTCCGGCGGCACCGGCTCCGCCATCGCCGCCTCCTTCGCACAATTCGGCCTCGGCACCGACACCGGCGGCTCCGTCCGCGGCCCGTCCGCCGCCAACGGCATCGTCGGCCTCAAGCCCACGCATGGTCTGCTCTCCCGCGATGGCATCGTCCCGCTCGTCCTCTCGTTCGACACCGCTGGCCCCATGGCCCGCAACGTCTACGACATCGCCGTCTCTCTCAACGTCATGACTGGCGTCGATCTCGCCGACGACGCCACCCAAAAGAGCACCGGCAAGATCGAGAAGGACTACACCGCCTTCCTCAAAACCGGCTCCCTCAAAGGAGCCCGCATCGGCGTCGCTCGCGACTTCACCAACGGCGATCCCGAGACCGTGCGCGTCTTCAACGAAGCCGTCGCCGCTCTGAAAAAACAGGGCGCCATCGTCGTCGATCCCGTCCCGCTCCCCGAGTTTTTCCTCCGCGCCAAAGACAACCTCTCCAAGGAAATCCGCGCCGCCGAGTTTCCCGCCCAGATCGGCCAGTACCTCAAGACCACCGGCCCCAAGTACCCAAAATCCATCGACGACCTCGCCCGCCTCGCCAACGACCCCGCCACGGGCTACCGCAGTCCCGGCAAAGCCGTCGGCCTGAAATGGGCCGCCTCGTCCGTCGTCAGTATCGACGATCCCGTCTATCTCGCCGCCAAAAACGAGGGCCTCGCCCTTATGCGCGCCACCATGATGGCCGTATTCAAGAAGTACGCACTCGACGCACTCGTCTATCCCACCGCTCCGCGCCCCGCCACGGTGATCGCCGGCGCTGGCACCGGCATCGGCGGCTCCAGTGAATCTCCCACGCGCATCGCCAACCACACCGGCTTCCCCGACCTGATCATCCCCGCCGGTATGACCAAGGATGGCCTGCCTGTGGCCATCTCCTTCTTCGGCCCCGCCTTCAGCGAAGGAAAACTCCTGAGCTACGGCTACGATTTCGAACAGGCCACCGCCGCCCGAAAACTCCCCAAACACACCCCGCTCCTCCCCGGCGACACCATCACCTACTGATTTTATGACCTGTCTCTCTCACGCAGCTCCGCTTCGTCACGTAGCCGCGCTTGTTGAAGCGTGGCTCCCGACCTTGAGAGCACCGGCGTCCCGCCGGCCGGGCTTCTCCTTGCGCACAGCCCTTCTCGCACTGGTCATTGGTCACTGTGCATTGGCCACTTCAGCGAAGCTGACCGCCGCCACCTTCGAACTCGAAAAAGCCGGCGTCGCCGAAATCCAGGCCGCCGTCGATGCTGGCGCGCTCACCTACGAGAAACTCGTCAAACTCTACCTCGCCCGCATCGGGGCCTACGACCAGAAGGGCCCGGCGATAAACGCGATCATCACGATCAACCCGAAGGCCATCGAGGAAGCCCGCGCCCTGGACGCCGAGTTCAAAACCAAAGGTCGCCGCTCCCCGCTCCACGGCATCCCCGTCCTCGTGAAGGACAACTACGACGTCGTCGGCATGCTCAACACCGGCGGCTCGTTCCTCCTCGTGGATAACATGCCCGCGACCGACGCTCCCATGATCAAGGGCCTGCGCGACGCCGGCGTGATCTTCCTCGCCAAAGCGAACCTCGACGAATTCGCCACCGCCGGCACCGGCTTCAGCTCCGTGGGCGGACAAACGAAAAATCCGCACAACCTCAATCACGGTCCCTCCGGTTCCTCTGGCGGCACCGGCGCCGGCCTCGCCGCCTGGTTCGCCCCGCTCGGTCTCGGCACCGACACCGGCGGCTCCATCCGAGGCCCTTCCTCCGCCAACGGCGTCCCCGGCATCAAACCCACCAACGGCCTGCTCTCCCGCTCCGGCATCATCCCGCGTGTCCTGACTTTCGATACAGGCGGCCCCATGGCCCGCACCATCGCCGACGTCACCCTCTCACTCGGCTACATGACCGGTGTCGATCCAAAGGACCCGCTCACGCAAACCAGCGCCGGCCTCTTCCTCAAGGACTACACGCCTTTCCTGAAAAAAGACGCACTGAAGGGCGCCCGCCTCGGCGTAATCCGCGATCTCAGCGGCCTCGACCCTGAAGTGGACAAGGTCTTCAACGCCGCCGTCGCCGAACTCAAATCCGCCGGCGCCATCATCATCGACGATCTTCACTACCCCGCGATGGTCACCGAGGGCCGCGCTGCCGTGATGGACATCGTCCGCGGCGCCGACGTTCGCGAAGACTACGCCAAATACTTCGCCACACTCAAAGGCGACTACCCGCGCACGCTCACCGAGATGATCGAGCGCGCCGATGCCTTCACCGAACCGCGCGGCAAGCTCCGCCCCTACCCCGCCATCTGGGCCCGCTTCAAAATCGACAACGCCGGCGAGCCGTCCACCTCGCTCACCTACAAAGCCGCCAAAGAACACGGCATGGCCATGGTGCGCACCGCCGTCCTCGGCATTTTCGAAAAACACCAGCTCGACGCCATCGTCTACCCCACCCGCCCCAAACGCCCCGACCCGCTCAATCCGAACATCGCGACCTACATCCCCAAGGGAAACGCCAACCAGTCGCTCACCGCCATCGCCAACGTCACCCAGTTTCCCGATGTGATCGTTCCCGCCGGCGTCACCGAAAATAAACTACCGGTCACGCTCTCCTTCCTGGGCCCCGCTTACAGCGAGGCGCGCATGCTCGCTTACGCCTACGCGTACGAGCAGGCCTTCCCGCACCGCGTCTCCCCGTCGACCACCCCCGCCCTCCCCGGCGAAAAATTCGACTACTGATCACATGTACATCCGCCTCCTCTCTACCGTGCTTCGCCCCTCCGCCGTAGCCGCGCGTGCTAAAGCGTGGCCCCCATCCTTGAGAGCACCGGCGTTCCTCCGGCCCGGCTTCTCCGTGCGCGGGGCCCTTCTCGCACTGGTCATTGGTCATTGCTCATTGAGCACTTCAGTCGAACTGCGCGCAGCGCAATTCGATCTGGCCACCGCGTCCATCGCCGACATCAACGCCGCCTTCGATTCCGGCGCACTCACCTCGGAGAAACTTGTCCAACTCTACCTCGCCCGTATCGAGGCCTACGACCAAAAAGGACCCGCACTTAACGCGATCATCACGCTCAATCCCAAGGCGCTCGAAATCGCCCGCGCCCTCGACGCCGAGCGCAAAACCAAAGGCCCGCGCTCTCCTCTCCACGGCATTCCCGTGCTCGCGAAGGATGTGTTCGACACCTTCGACATGCCCACCACCGGCAACTTCAAGCCGATGGAGTTCTCCCAGCCGTCGCGCGATGCGTTCGTCATCGCAAGGCTCCGCGCCGCCGGCGCGATCATCTTCGGCAAGTTGAACCAAGCCGACTGGTATGGCGTTGGAAAAAACGGCGGCGGCACCCTCAAGGGCCGCGTCATCAGCCCCTACAACCCCGCCAAAGTCGGCGGCGGCTCCAGCTCCGGCACCGGCGCCGCCATGGGCGCGTGGTTCGCCACCATCGGGCTCGGCAGCGACACTACCGGCTCCGTCACCAATCCCACCAATCTCAACAGCCTCGCCGGCATGACCGCGACCCACGGCCTCGTTTCGCGCACCGGCATGATGTGGAGCTCGCCCGCGCAGGAAAGCGGCGGCCCGATGACGCGTAGCGTCTACGACACCGCCGTCGTCCTCGACGTTATCGCCGGCTACGACCCCGCCGATCTTCCCACGCAGGACAGCATCGGAAAAATCCCGGACGTCCCGTATTCGAGCTTCGTCGACAAAGACGGCCTCAAGGGCGCCCGCATCGGTGTCCTCCGCGAAATGGTCCGCAGTGGTCCCGGTCACGAAGAGGGCAACGTGCTCTTCGAAAAGGCCGTCGCCGATTTCAAGAAAGCCGGCGCCGTCATCGTCGATCCCGTCCTCACCGGCCTCGATCTCGTCGGTATGCAAAACGACGCCGATACCGCCGACTTCGAACGCGCCACCGCGATCGACGCATATCTCGCCGGTCTCCCCGCCACCGCGCCCATCCGCTCCGTCGACGAGATGATCGCCAAAGGCGGCGCCCTCGTAAAACCCGCCATCGTCGAAACGGCGAAACTCCGCGGAAAACTCGACCATCTCCCGGCGCTCGCCGCCGTCTATCGCCAGCAAGCCGCCATGCGCGACGCGCTTCAGTCGTTGATGGATAAATACCAGCTCGACGCCCTCATCTATCCCAACCGCACGCTGCTCGCCGACGAAGTTGCCAACCCGCCCGCCGGCGGTGGCTGGCAGCGCCGCTCCGTGCGCAACCACCTGCACTCCTCGACCGGCTTTCCGACGCTCGTCGTCCCCGCCGGCTTCACTCCCAGCGACGGCATGCCCTTCGGCGTCCATCTTCTCGGCCGCAAATTCTCCGAGCCCACGCTCATCAAACTCGGCAGCGGCTTCGAGGCCGCCACCCAACACCGCAAAGCCCCCGCCTCCACGCCGTCGCTGCCCGGAGAAAAATTCGACTACTGATCCCGCTCCTCCGCGCAGACGCGAGGACCGCTCGACTGGACTCCTCCCGCGGGCCGTTCCACGATCGCCCGCCTGGTCCATCGCGAAGTCACCCCAACCCGGAATCCCACTCCGCCGGTCGACCTCCCGCTCTCATCGAGCCGGAGGTCGTTCAGTTTTATTCAAGTCCACCCAAACGGCGTATCTAACTTTTCAATTCGCCCCAGGTGCCTGTTTTAGTCCCGTGGCCGGCCCTGTTTCCGCTTTGCGTGCAACTCCTTCACCACGCCATGCGACTCAAACCGTTCCTCGCCGTTCTCGCCGCATCATTGCTGGCCTCCTCCGTCCACGCCCGGACGTTCGACCTCGAGACCGCCTCGATTCCAGATATTCAAGAGGCCGTCGCCAGCGGCGCCCTCTCCTACGAGAAACTGGTCACGCTCTACCTCGCGCGTATCGAAGCTTACGACCAGAAGGGACCGAAGCTAAACACGGTCATCACGCTCAACCCGAACGCGCTCGCCGAAGCCCGCGCACTCGACGCCGAGCGCAAAGCCAAAGGCCCGCGTGGCCCGCTCCACGGCATTCCCGTCCTCGTAAAGGACAACTACGACACCTTCGACCTGCCCACCACCGGCGGCACGTTCCTCCTCGACGGAGCCATCCCGTACAAGGACGCGCCCATGATCAAAAACCTGCGCGACGCCGGCGCGATCATGCTCGCCAAGGTAAACATGGACGAATTCGCCCACGGCGGCATCGGCTTCAGTTCACGCGACGGACAAACCCGCAACCCCCACGATCCCCGCCGCCATCCCGCCGGTTCTTCCGGCGGTACCGGCGCCGGCCTCGCCGCCTGGTTCGCTCCGCTCGGCCTCGGCTCCGACACCGGCGGCTCGATCCGCGGCCCGTCTTCGGCCAACGGCATCGTCGGCATCAAACCGACCAACGGCCTGCTCTCCCGCACCGGCATCATGCCGTGTGTCCTGACGTTCGATACAGGCGGCCCCATGGCGCGCACCGTCTATGACGTTGCCCTCTCGCTCGGCTTTATGACCGGCGTCGACCCCGCCGATCCCCTCACCCGCACCAGCGCCGGCCTCTACTTCAAAGACTACACACAGTTTCTCAAAAAGGACGCGCTCAAGGGCGTCCGCCTCGGCGTGATCCGCGATTACGCCGGCACCGATCCTGAAGTGGATCGCGTCTTCAACGCAGCTCTCGAAGAGCTCAAAGCCCAGGGCGCGATCCTCGTCGATCCCGTCCACTTCCCCGCCATCGCCCTCCAAAACCGCCCCGTCGTGATGGAGCCGATCCGTATGTCGGAAGTCCGTGAAAACTACGCCGCGTATCTCGCCACGGTCCGCCCCGGATTCCCGAAAACGCAAGGCGAGCTCGCCGAGAAAGGCCTCGCGCTCACAGCGCCCAAAGGAAAATTCCTCCCGCACCCGAGCGTCTTCACGCGCTTCAAACGCATGAGCGAAGGCCCGCCGATCACGTCGCTCACCTACACCTCCGCCAAGAATTACGGTATGCTCGCCGTCCGCGACGCCGTCCTCGGCCTCATAGAAGACAATCAGCTCGACGCGCTCGTCTACCCGACGCGCTCGCGCCAGCCCGAGCTCATTGATCCCAAGACACCCGAGATCGTTGACCGGGTCGGCCCGCCTTCGCTCACGAGCATCGCCAACGTCACCCAGTTTCCCGACGTCATCGTCCCCGCCGGTCTCACGAAGGATAACAAGATGCCCGTCACGCTCTCCTTCTTCGGCCCCGCCTTCTCCGAACCCAAGCTGCTCGCCTACGCCTACGCGTACGAACAAGCGACGAAGCACCGCGTGTCGCCTTCGACGACGCCGGCGCTCCCCGGCGAAAAATTCGAGTACTGATCTCATGCATACACGCCATCGCTCTGCCGCGCTCGTTCGCTCCAGCGTAGTCGCGCGTCCTAACGTAGCCGCGCTTGTCAAAGCGTGGTCTCCGTCCCCGGACACATCGGCCCCCCGCCCGCTTCTTCCGTCCGTCCTTCGACGTTGGGCGTTCGGCGTTGGCTGTTGGTTATTCGCGGCGAGCACCGCTCCCGCCGCCCAGTTCGACCTGAGCAAGGCCAGCATCGCCGACATCAATGCCGCCATCGAAGCGGGCGCACTCTCTTCCGAAAAACTCGTCACCCTCTACCTCGCACGCATCGAGGCCTACGACAAACAAGGCCCCGCACTAAACACCGTCATCACGCTCAATCCGAACGCGCTCGCCGAGGCCCGCGCGCTCGACGCCGAACGCAAAGCCAAAGGCCCACGCTCCGCCCTCCACGGCATTCCCGTCATCCTCAAAGATAATTACGACACCGCCGATCTGCCCACCACCGCCGGCTGCGTCTTCCTCGCCGGCTCCGTTCCTTTCCGGGATTCATTCGTCGTCGAAAAGCTCCGCGCCGCCGGCGCCATCGTTCTCGCGAAAGCCAACACGAGCGAGTTCGCCCTCAGCGGAAAATCCAACGGCTTCAGTTCCCTCGGCGGACAAACGCTCAACCCGCACGACCTCACCCGCGGCCCCGCCGGTTCCTCCGGCGGCTCCGGCGCCGCGCTCGCCGCCTGGTTCGCCCCGCTCGCGTTCGGCAGCGACACCGGCGGCTCCATCCGCGGTCCGTCCGCCGCCAACGGCACGCCCGGCCTGAAGCCCACGATCGGCGCACTCTCCCGCGCCGGCATCGTTCCGCTCGCGCTCTCCTTCGACACCGGCGGCCCGATGGCGCGCAACATCTACGACGTCGCCCTCGTGATGAACTACGTTTCCGGCCCCGATCCTCGCGACGCCGCAACCGCCGCCAGCGCCGGAAAACTCCCGGAAGACTTTACCGCGTTCCTCAAAAAAGACGCCCTCAAAGGCGCGCGCTTCGGTGTGCTCCGCGAGTTCATGGGCGCCGATCCCGAGGTCGATGCCGTCATCGAAAAATCCATCGCCACGCTCAAAGCCCAAGGCGCCACCGTCGTCGACGTGAAGCTCCCTGACTTCCTGACCAAGGCCCGCTCGGGCCTCTTCAGCATCGTGCGCATGGCCGAGTTCAAAGCGCAGATCACCGACTACCTCCAGACTCTCAAGCCCGGCTTCCCCCGCAGCCACGCCGAGCTCCTCAAACTTGCCGACGAATACCTCGCAAATCCTTCCGGCAAACCCGGCGTCGCCAACAAAGCCCGTTGGGAAATCTTCCGCGAAGAAGCCGAGAAAGGCCGCTCGCTCGACGATCCCGAATACCTCGCCGCCCGCGATCACGGCCTGGCTCTGATCCGGGACACACTCGGAGGCATTCTCAAAAACCAGAAGCTCGATGCCTTCATCTATCCGACGTCGCCCAAGCCTGCGCTCCCGCTCAAACGCGACTACACTGCGCCCCAGCCCGAGTCCGGCACCAGCCTCGCGAACTTCTCCGGCTTCCCCGACGTCATCGTTCCCGCCGGCGTCACCAAGAACAAACTACCGGTGACGCTCTCCTTCATCGGCGACGCCTTCAGCGAAGCCCGCCTGCTCGGCTACGCCTACGCCTTCGAGCAAGCCACCCACGCCATCGTGGCACCCGCCTCCACCCCCGCCCTCCCCGGCGAATCCTTCTCCTACTGACCCATTCATGACCACCGTCTCCCGCCAAACCACCGTCTCCATGTCGTCCATATACCTCTCCACGTTGAGCGTTAAGCGTTCAGCGTTGAACGTTGAGCGTTCTCCTCGTTTCCGCCGTCTCGCCAAGACGCTGCTCGCTGCACTGGTCATTGGTCACTGTTCATTGGTCACTTCAGCGAAGCTGAACGCCGCCGAGCTCAACCTCGCCACCGCAACCGTCGCCGAAATCCAGGCCGCGATAAAAACCGGTGCGCTCTCCTCGGAGAAACTGACTGAGCGCTACCTCGCACGCATCGCCGCCTACGAAAAGAGCGGTCCCGCGATCAACGCGATCATCACGCTCAACTCCAAAGCTCTCGACGAAGCCAAGGCCCTCGACGCCGAGCGCAAGGCCGGGAAAATCCGCGGCCCGCTCCACGGCATCCCCGTCGTCCTCAAGGACAACGTCGACACCTTCGACCTGCCCACCACCGGCGGCTCGCAGATGCTCGAAGGATCGCTCCCACCCGACGACGCCTTCATCACCAAAAAACTGCGCGAGGGTGGCGCCATCATCCTCGCCAAGGTGAACCTCAGCGAATGGGCCGGCAGCGGCGGTAGTGTCAGCGGCGCTACCGATCCAGAAGTGTTGAAAGCCGGCATGGTTCCCAACGGCTTCAGCTCGGCCGGCGGTCAGACGCTCAATCCGCACGACCTCACCCGCGGCCCTTCCGGCTCCTCCGGTGGCACCGGTGCAGCCATCGCCGCGGCCTTTGCCCAGATGGGCATCGGCACCGACACCGGCGGCTCCGTCCGCGGTCCCTCCACCGCCAACGGCATCGTCGGCCTCAAGCCCACCTGCGGTCTGATGAGCCGCGACGGCATTATCCCGCTCGCACTCAGTTACGACACCGCCGGACCCATGGCTCGCAGCGTGTACGATGTCGCCCTCTCACTCGGCGTCATGACCGGCGTCGATAAAGCCGACCAGGCCACCGCAGCCTCCAAGGGCAAATTCGAAACCGACTACACCAAGTTCCTCAAAACCGGCTCGCTCAAAGGCGCTCGCATCGGCATCGCCCGCGACTTCACCGGCAAAGACCCGGAGGTCGATCGTGTGGTCAACGAAACGGTCGCCACTCTCAAGAAACTCGGTGCCACCGTCATCGATCCGATCAAATATCCCGACTACCTGATCCAGGGAAAACAGTCGGTCTACAACATGCTCGTCATGGCCGAGTTCAAGGCGCAGGTGACCGAGTACCTCAAGACGACGAAGCCCGGCTACCCGAAGAGCTACGACGACCTCGTCACGCTCTCCAACGATCCAAAAACCAACTACCGCAGCCCCGGGAAGGCTTTCGGTCTGAAGTACAATCAGACCCGTGCCCTGGAGCTCACCGATCCGCAGTACCTCGCGTTGAAGAACGAGCAGCTCGTCGCCGTGAAAGCCGGCATCCTCGCGATCTTCGCCAAGGATAAACTCGACGCCATCGTCTACCCGACCTCGCCGCGTCCCGCGACGTTGATTGTCCCAGCCACGCCACCCAAGCCTTCGGCCGGCACCGACTCCGCCACGAGCTTCGCGAACTTCACCGGCTTCCCCGACCTCATCGTCCCCGCGGGCATGACCAAAGACGGCCTCCCCGTCGCGATCTCCTTCTTCGGCCCCGCCTGGAGCGAGCCCAAGCTCCTCAGCTACGGCTACGACTTCGAGCAGGCGACAAAAGCCATCGTCCTCCCCAAGAACACGCCAGCCCTCGCCTCCGACACCATCACCTACTGATCCACCATGTGTGCCTCCCTCCCAGCCGCCTCCGACGTAGCCGCGCTTGTTAAAGCGTGGCCTCCGTCTCTTCGTCGCTCCGCATTTCGCGTTCGGCGCCGAGCATTCTCAGCTGTCGCCGCCTTGGTCATTGGTCACTGCTCATTGGCCATTTCAATCGAACTGCGCGGCGCGCAGTTCGACCTGACCTCCGCCACCATCGCCGACATCCAGGCCGCGATGAACGCCGGCGCCCTCACGTCGGAAAAACTCACGCAGCTCTACATCAATCGCATCGAGGCCTACGACGCCAAAGGCCCGAAGCTCGCCTCCGTCCTCTTCCTCAATCCCAACGCCCTCGCCGAAGCCCGCGCCCTCGACGCCGAGCGCAAAACCAAAGGCCCGCGCGGTCCCCTTCACGGCGTCGTCGTAATCGCGAAAGATGTCTTCGACACCGCCGACATGCCCACCACCGGCGGCTTCGTTCCCCTCAAGGGCGTGAAGCCTTCGAAGGACGCCTTCATCATCAAAAAACTCCGCGAAGCCGGCTGCGTCATCCTCGCCAAGCTGAATCAGTCCGACTGGTACGGCCAGCCACCCAACACCGCCGCCAGCACACTCGGCGGCAGCACGCTCAACCCCTACGACCTCAAACGCGTTCCCGGCTGGTCGAGCGCGGGCACCGGCGCCGGCATGGCCGCGGTCTTCGGCACCATCGGCCTCGGCAGTGAAACCGGTTTCTCGATACGCACGCCCACGTCCGACAGTAA
>CAMLSH010000077.1 GCA_946482625.1 uncultured Opitutaceae bacterium | reverse complement strand
CCGTGCTTGCGAGCGGACTCCAGCGACTCGAGCAACACCGCGCCCGCGCCTTCGCCGAGCAAGGTGCCGTCGCGATCCGCCGCGAACGGTCGCAGCGCCCGCTCAGGCTCCGCGATTTTCGAGAGCACGCCGAGGTTGTTCCAGCACGCGTAGTGAAACCCGTTGAACGGCGTATCTGCACCGCCGCACAGCACCGAGTCAGCGTGACCTTCGCTGATCATCCGGAACGCGACGCCCATCGCGTTCGACGCCGAGGTGCAGGCCGAAGCGATAACGTAATTTGTCCCGGCGAGTTGGAAGGCGATCGAGATGTTTGCCGCGAGCGAATTGGCCATGCCGTTGGGAATCGTGCTCGGGCGCATCCCCTTCGGACCTTTTTCGAAGTAACATTTGTGCGCGTCTTGCAGCACCTGCGTCTGCCCCGCGCCGCAGCCCCAGATCGATCCGATGTCCTGCGTCGCCTGCGGCGGCCACACCAGACGGCCCGCCCCGCTCAACGCCTGACGTGACGCCTCGAATGCGAACTTCAAGCAGCGATCCGCGCGCCGCATTCCAGGCGGCAACGATGCTTCGAGCGCAACCGCGTCCACCTCGCCGCCGTTGTGAACGTGATTTGTGGAGAGGTCGTGGTGCTGCACCTTGCGCACGCCGGTGCGGCCCGCGAGCAGGTTGTCCCAGACGGTTTTCTCGTCGTTGCCAATTGCCGTCACCAGGCCAAACCCGGTCACCACCACGCGTCGTCGATTGCTCATGTAGTTTTTTTCGGATCGTGCGCTCAGTCGTTCATCCAGAGGCCACCATCCACGTGCAGCACCTGGCCGGTGAGGTAGGACGATTCTTCGGAGAGGAGAAACGCGACGACCGACGCGACCTCATCCGGGCGAGCCAGGCGGCCTAGCGGGATGCGCAAGCCCTGACGCGTCTCGTCGTTGATCGCAGCCGTCATGTCGGTCTCGACAAATCCAGGCGACACGGCGTTGCAGCGGATGCCGAAACGCGCCGCTTCGAGCGCGAGACTCTTGGTCATGCTGACGAGCGCGGCCTTCGACGCCGCGTAATCCGCGCCCATCCAGCCGCCCGGCCCGTGCGCGGAAATCGAGGTGATATTCACGATCGCCCCTGACTTCTGTTTGCGCATCGCGACGTACGCGGATTGCGCGGCCAGCATCGCCGACTCGATGTTCACCCGAAACGTCTCGCGCCAGCTGTCGAGCGTGAGTCCGCGAAACGCCACGGCTTTGCCGCCGCCGGCGTTATTCACGAGCCCGTCGATGCGGCCGGCCTGAGCGACAAATGTTTCCACCAACGTCTTCGCCGCCGCCGGATCGGTGAAATCCGCGGGTAACGCGATCGCGTTTTCGGCACCGAGTTCGCTGACGGTTTTCGCCACCGCGTCCGCACTGCGTCCGTGGATGCCGACGCGCGCGCCGGAGGCGATGAGACGTTGCGCGATCCCGCGACCGATCCCGCGGGTGGAGCCGGTCACGACGATGCAACGACCGGTGAGAAGCTGGCGGACTGAATCACTCATGAAAGAAACGAATAAAAGCAGGCGAGATCCACACCGCCACGGCGTGAGCGGTCACGGCCGGAGAGACGGTGGATGTGTCTAAAAATCGGGGCTAATGGGAGCGGCGGACGTGAGTCGGCGCAGTCGGGAAGCGTTACCAAGGTTGCCGGAATTTGGGATGAGCGCCGTTCACGTCAAACCTCGTCTGCGCGGGGCTTCCAGGCCCGTAAATCTCCCGGCGGTTCTGCGACAATCGCGCCATCTACTCGTCGCCTGCATTTTGCTGCGCCGTGTCCCGCCGCAGCTTTTGCGCGAGCACGCGGGGGGGCCAGCGATGAAGTGCATTCACGCACTGTACCGGTTCAAAAAATAAGCGCTGCGCGGGTGTCCCCTTCTCGTCCGACTTGCCCGGTCCGACTGGCGCGCTGATTTTTCGGCCATGATTCCGTGGCAAGAATGGCTCCTCTTCGCAGCAGCGGCGCTGGGCATGGTGCTCACGCCCGGGCCCAACATGGTCTATCTCATCTCGCGTTCGATCTGCCAGGGACGTCGGGCGGGCTTCATCTCGCTGACGGGTGTCGTGGCTGGGTTTTTCTTCCACATCGTCTGCGCCGCAATCGGTCTGACGGCTGTCTTCATGACCGTGCCGTTCGCCTACACGCTGCTCAAATATCTCGGCGCCGCTTACCTCTTATGGCTCGCATGGCAGGCAGTCCGTCCAGGCGGCGCCTCACCGTTTGCGCCGCGCGTGCTCCCGGCAGATTCGCCCGCGAAACTCTTCCGCATGGGTTTTCTGACGAACGTGCTCAACCCGAAGATGGCCGTCTTCTACCTGTCGATTTTCCCGCAGTTTCTGCATCCGGAAAGTGGGCACATTTTCATGCAAAGCCTGCTCCTCGGCGTCACGCAGATGATCATCAGCTTCTCGGTGAACCTCGCGATCGTCTTTACCGCCGGAACCGTCGCCGCGTTCTTTGCCACGCGCCCGCTCTGGTTGCGGACGCAGCGCTGGTTCATGGGCGGTGTGCTCGCAGCGCTCGCAACGCGGCTGGCGATGGACGAGCGCCGTTAACAACGCAACAGGCACTCAGCGCGCGGGTGTTCCCGCGTCTTTGGTCCAGCGGAAGTGGATCGCGCTGTTCACCGCATCAGGTTTCGCGGGCACGATCTGGATCGCGGGGTTTTTCACGAGCTTCATCATCTCCGAGCCCGCGTAGAGCACGGAGCCGAAGAACGTCGTGTTGGCGCTGGCGCCGCGGAAATAGTAATACGAGTTGTCGTTCGCGTATGTCGTGCCTTCGCAGATACCCTCCACGCGTCCGTCGGGGAGCACGCGCGTGACGACTCCATTCCAACCGGTGATCGCCGCCGGACCGTAGACAGGACTGAGCCAACCTTCATTCACGCCCTTCGCGAGACCGTACACGAACATCGCGGACGCCGAGGTCTCCAAGTACGTTTCGCTCTTATCGAGCATGTTGTGCCAGAGCCCGGTGCCGTCTTGGAGCTCGATCAGCGAGCGCATGTGCTGGCGGAAGAGACGGAGAACTTCGTCGCGACCTTTGAAGTTTTCCGGGAGGACGCTCAACAGTTCCACCATCGCCATCGTCGCCCAGCCGTTGGCACGGCCCCAGTAGAAGCGCGGATCGTAGCCGTCCGTGTTCTCGCTCCAGCCGTGGTCGTAGAGCCCTTTCTCCTGAATGAACAAGCGCGTCGAGAGCTGCGTGATCTGTTTCACCCCATCGTCCCAATACTTCGTCTCGCCCGTGAGTTTCCCCATCTGCGAGAGAAACGAAACGCCCATGTAGAAATCGTCGGTCCACAACGACCGGGGCTGTGGGCGCTCGCGAGCAAGCGAGCCGTCTTCGAAGCGAAATTGTTTATTCGAGATATAATCCGCCACCGTGTCGATCCAGGCGCGGTAGCGCGGATCGGGATGCTTCATGTGAGTACGGATGAGTGCCGCCGTGATCGAGCCGCAGTGGTCGAGCGCACTCATGTGAACCATGCGCGAGTAGTCGTTTCGTTTCCCGGTTTTCTCCTGCATCGCGCGGAAATAGGGCATCCACGTGAAGGTGAAGTCGTAGAAGCGCACGTTGTAGTCGAGGTACGACTGATCGCCGGTCTCGTCGGCAATCATCGCGAACGCCGACATCATCACGCCATTGGTGTAATCCCAGAAATTCAGATGTCCGTAGCGCTGGTCGATCACCGCGCTCGAGACGAAATTGTTCATATCCGGCTGGAGAAGTTCCTTGCCGGTGCGGTTGTCGAAAACCTTCAGCGTGGTCGCTTTTTCGGCATAGCCCTTGATGCGATCGAGCACCGCCTTGATGTCGTCGCGCTTCGGAACAACGTAGGGAACTGGATACACCGCGACGGCGCCGCCTTCGCCGATGCGTTTGGTGTAGTCGATCGGGGCGCCATCTTGTGCGTCTGCCACGGCGGGCAACACGATGAGCGACGCGAGACAGGACAGGATCGCAGTGGAACGGAGGCGTGGGGAGGAAGCCATGTGCGTTTACTGAAGCCCTGCCGGAGAAGCCGCAAGCTCCGGGCGGGCGCGCATTGTTGATTGCATCGCAGCCGGGACGCGCTCCGCGTCGGCGGCCGCGCGGACCTTCAAGCGGCGCACGGGGTCAAACACCAGACCCGCTGGCCGCTTGAAGGATTTATCGCATCGCTCCGAACAACGCGCTCAGCCCTCTTCGACGGTCACTTCCTTGCGATGCCCGTCGATGGTGAGCGCGAATCGTCTGACCGCCCCATGGGCGGCAAAGGGTGTGGTGGAGGCCACGGCGGGTGCCGGCGCGACGGGAGCCACTGGCGCTGCTTTCGCCGTAACGACGACGGGCGCGGGGGCCGGCGCCGGCGGTTTGTGCAACGCGGCGAATTCCCGGGGAAACATCGCGTGCAGCACGCAGGCTTCGTCGTTCGTCGGAAGACCGGCGGCGGCGAGTTCTTCGCGCAACTTCGGCATCCGCGGGGGCAACGTATCGGCGAGCCGGCCTTCGATCGGCTTCTGGCCGGTCTTCTTTTCCACGAGCGCGAGCAGCTCCGAACTTAACTTGCCTGGAGGACGGCCAAACTTGCCGAGGACGATGTCGACCGTGGCCTGCGCGAGATTCTTCCAGCGGCCGAACTTCACGTTGAGCATCGCCTGAGTGCCGACGATCTGGGAGGTCGGCGTCACCAGCGGTATCCAGCCAAGCGCTTCGCGCACGACTGGGACCTCGCGCATCACGTCGTCGAACTGCGCCATCATGTTCTGCTCCTTCAGCTGCGTGCGAAAGTTACTCAGCATGCCGCCGGGCACTTGATAGCAGAGCGTGTCGCTGTCCACGCGCTCGTTGTCGGTCGAGGTGAATTTGGACAACTCCTTGTACACTTCGACGAAGTGCATGCGCAGTTTGAAGAGCGTGTCGGTGTCGTACTTCGGTCGGCGTGGGTTGCCCTCAAGCAGCGCGATCATGCGAACCGTGTCAGGCTGAGCGGTGCCGTTGGCGAAGGGGGCGATGGATGTCTCCACGATGTCAGCACCAGCGTCGATCGCCGCGAGATAAGTGGCGGCGGCCAGACCGGCGGTGTCGTGCGTGTGGACGACGACCGGCAGCCCGGTGCGGCGTTTTAGCTGGCTGACGAGATCGAAAGCGATACGCGGCGCGAGCACGCCGGACATGTCTTTGATCCCGATCGAATCGCAGCCCATTTTTTCCAACGCGACGCCCATGGTCACGAAGGCGTCGATGGTGTGAACCGGGCTCGTGGTGTAGCAGATTTCGCCGCGCGCGTGTTTCTTCGCGGTCTTCACGGCGGCCACGGCGGTTTCCAAATTGCGCAGATCGTTGAGCGCGTCGAAAACGCGCAAGACATCGCAGCCCGCGTCCGCGGTACAGCGTACGAACGCCTGCACCACGTCGTCGGGGAAACTGGTGTACTGCACGATGTTTTGCCCGCGCAGGAGCATGATGTGCGGCGTCTTCGGAGCGGCCTTTTTCAGCGCGCGCAAACGATCGAACGGATTCTCGCCGAGATAACGCAGGCACGAGTCGATGGTCGCTCCGCCCCAAGTTTCCAGACCGCTGAAGCCGAGCGAATCGAGCAGCGGCGCGGCGGGAAGCATCTGGGCCGTCGTCATGCGCGTGGCCGCCAGCGATTGATGACCATCACGCAGCACGGTGTTGTTGAAGGCGACGGGAGAAAACATGGCGTTCAAGAGTTCATAAACAATACGCACGCGGGCAATGAGGGTCTGCGCGTTTGTTGTGCTTCGCTGCGCAACGACTGTTGTCCGGATAAATTCTCAAAAAATCGAAGACGCCGATTGCATTGGAATCCTTTCTGCTAAACATCCCGCGTCCGCTCTGTTGATTGTTCGCGATGTTCATCCGCCCAGGCGATTTTGCCCCGGCAGGATGAGTTGGAATTCTCGATGGCACCGCGTGTGTCTCTCGGTGTCAGATTTTTCAGACCAGGTTGATTTAAGATCGGTTTGTTCAGGTCGTTGTTAGTGATGACCGTCGTCAGTTCAGAGTCATCGTCAGCCACGGTATTCTTTGAGAGTCGGAATAGCGCCGGTCGTCCCGTGTTTGCATCCATGCACGTGACGCAATCCGGCGCACGCCAGGAGTTAATTCAGCAACCATTAACCCAAGGTGCACGGGCACCGAAGTCAGGAACGTCATATCCATGAACTTTTCGAAACTTCTCTCTTCCCGCCAGACCCTCCTCCGCCAGGCGCATCTCGCCAACTTGGCCCACAGCTATTTCACGATCCGGCGCCTCGCCGAACGCGTGACCAACGCCCATCTGCGCGGTCTCGTGCGGTTGCGGCCGACGGTCGTAGGCGACGACGCCTGCGCCGCATCGCTCACCGCGCTCGAAGGCAATCAATCGGTGATTGAGGAGCATTTCACCATCGAAGACATCCTCGATCTCGCCGACAGCATGGAGTTCGCGCTCGACGGTCCCTTTGCCGAAGTCGAGTTCCAGCTCGATGAGCTTGGTGTCAGATACGGCGCTTCGCTCCGTACCGCCCTCGATCGTGCCGGCGTCGTGATCGACCAGGGCGACGCCGTCGAAGGCCAGGCGAGCCATCATCAGGAGTGAGCTTCCTCGCGC
Source organism: uncultured Opitutaceae bacterium (assembly GCA_946482625.1). The sequence goes on along the minus strand of CAMLSH010000077.1, from coordinate 4,325 downwards.
TTCGTTTCACCCCATAGCGCGTACGAGTGCCGGTTGTTCCTCAGCGATCGGTACTCTTTCGCAGCGCCGGCGAAGCTGCGAGTTCATCTCTGACTTCGGCAAGTATCCGATAAGAAAGCACGCGCGCCGTATGATCGAAGATATGCGCGGTAACGATGATTTCGTCCACGCCGGTGCGCTGGAGAAACGTCTCCACTCCACGCCGCACCGTCATACGCGAACCCACGATCGCCTCGCGCAACGCGTGGTTTACCGAGGCTATTTCCGGAGCCGTAGCGATCGCGCCGAGATCGTCGACTGGCGGTGGCAGTTGTCCCGGCACTCCACGGTGCAACGCGATAAACTGCTGCTGCAGCGAGGTGAAAATCTTCGTCGCTTCCGCGTCGGTTTCCGCGGCGACCACACCGACGCCGGCCATCGCATAGGGCGCTGCCAGCTGCTCCGAAGGCTGGAACTCCCGCCGGTAAAGGGCCAACGCGTCGAGCATGAGATCCGGCGCGAAGTGCCCGGCAAACGCATACGGCAAGCCGAGCGACGCCGCCAGCCGGGCGCTGAACAGGCTCGATCCAAGCAACCACAGCGGCACCGCCCTGCCCTCGCCCGGGATCGCGCGTACGGCTTGGCCCGAAAGCGCCGGTCGAAAATAACCTTGAAGCTCAAGCACGTCCTGCGGAAACGAATCCGCCGACTGGTTGAAACGCTCGCGACGAAGCGCTCGTGCCGTGCGTTGATCCGTGCCCGGTGCGCGGCCAAGACCGAGATCGATCCGTCCCGGGAACAGCGCGTCGAGGGTCCCGAACTGCTCGGCGATCACCAGCGGCGAGTGATTGGGAAGCATGATGCCCCCTGATCCGACGCGGATGGTCGAGGTGCCGCCGGCGACATGCGCGATGGCCACCGCCGTCGCCGCGCTGGCGATACCGGGCATGCTGTGATGCTCGGCGAGCCAGTAGCGCTTGTAGCCAAGTCGCTCCGCGTGGCGCGCGAGATCGAGCGAGTTGCGCAACGCTCCGGCGGCATCGCCGCCGCGAACAATGGGAGAAAGATCGAGAACCGAAAACGGAATCATCGTGCAGCATCGCACACGCGACCCGATTTTCAAACGCCCCGCGTTTCCGACGCACACCGGAACGTAGCGCAATGCTTTTCAAATCGCAGCCCAGGCACCGGTGCCGACGACGCGGCGGCCTCCAGCGATCGATAACGCCGAGCCGGCTGCAAAATCCTCAGCTCAAAAGAGCGTCCTGCATGGCGCGGAACTTCAGCTCTGTCTCGGCGAATTCTTTCTCTGGCCATGAGCCAGCCACAATCCCGGCGCCAGCATAGAGACGGGCGTGCGGTCCATCGATCAGCGCCGAGCGCAGCCCGACAAAAAACTCGCCGTTGCCTCGCGCATCGATCCAGCCGAGCGCGCCAGCGTAGAGTCCGCGCGGAAAGGCCTCCAGCTCCCGGATACGCGGAAGAGCGGCTGCTCGCGGTTTGCCTCCCACCGCAGGCGTGGGATGCAGCCGCGCCAGTGCGTCGAGCAAGCGAACGCCTGCGGGAAGAGTCGCGCGCACCGTTGTGTGCAGATGTTGCACATTGGCCAGGCGGCGCAGTCCGGGGGTGGCCGGGAAGTCCAGCGTCACTCCAAGCGGTTCCAGTCGGCGCGTGATCGACTGCAACACGAACTCATGCTCGCGGCGGTCCTTCTCGCTGCGCAGAAGCGTGGTGCCCAACGCCGCGTCTTCGCTTGCGGTCGCGCCGCGGCGGATCGAGCCGGCGAGCGCTTCAGTAAGAAGCTGTCCGTCGCTCACGCGCAGCAGGCGCTCCGGACTCGCGCCGATAAAACTCTGGCCGCGGCCGTTCGCGACGGAGAACGCAAAACAGTCTGCGAAGCGCTGGCGGAGACCGTTCAACACGCGCAACGGGTGTAGTGGTTGGCTGGCGACGATGTCTTTCGCGCGGGCCAGCACGATTTTCTCGAATTCGCCGGCTTCGATTCGCTCCACCGCCCGCCGGACCGATGCCGCGTACGCGCCGTCGCCGCCGACCTCACGAACGGTTGTGGGCATCGCGGGAGCCTCTTGGAAATCCGGTGCCGAATAGTCGAACGCGCCAAATTTCTTCCGCGCACGCCACACGCGCTCGGCGAGCGCTTCGAGCGGTGAATCGGCCTCGACGAGCAAGTTGGCGACTGCGGTGGTGCGACCGTTTGCGAGCGCTACCTGCCAGCGCGGCACGAAGACACTGGCGGCTTCGAATGTTTCGCCGGTCTCGACGTCATCGAAGAACGAGAACGCCGTGAAGAAATGCGGTCCCGCAAACGCCGCGCTCTGCGTGCCGACGGCGAGCGTGTTGGCGAGTGTTTCGTCGATGAACTGCTGGCAACCCGCGAAGCGCTCCGCACCGCGCGCGGAAAATGCGAGCACCGCCTCCGCGCCTGCGACGGCGAACCCCTCAGCCGGACGCTCGACATAAAAATGGCGCTCCCCCGGCTCGAAGATCGATTCCAACACCGCCAGCGGATCGAGCGCGTCGATCTCCAACGAAATGCTCACGAGCTGCCCGCGTCCCGCCCGCTTTGCCGCCAGCTGACACTGCGCGAGAAACGCGAACAACGCCTCCGGCGAAGAGTTCTCGGCGGGATTGAGCGGAAGGATGGTCATGAGAATTTCCCGATGTAGGGCGCGTTATCCCTAACGCGCCGGTGCGATTCGAGTTCACCGGCGGGCCAAGTCAAACGCGGCGGATTAGGGATAATCCGCCGCACCCTCGGAGCGACTAGGCCTTCTTTTCCGTCGCCGGTTTCTCCGGACGCGGAAAGAGGATCGCGGTCTCGGCGACCTTTTTGCCGGTGAGGCGCGTGCTCCAGACGAGCTCGTCGCGCCAGTTCGCGCCTGCTTCGTAACCAAGCACGCCGTTAATTTTTTTCGCGGTCGAAGGCATCACCGCGGGCAGCAGCGCGGTTGCGAGACGGAGCGCTTCCGCCATCGTTGCGAGCGATGTCCGCAGCAATGACTGATCCTTCGTCTCGGTCGATTTACCGAGTTTCCACGGCGCGCGTTTCTCGATGTAGGCGTTGGTCGCGGTGACGAACGCGAACGTGCGTTCAAGGCCGATATGGAACTGAAAGCCTTCGTAGAGCGCGATGACCTCGTCGCGGGTTTTGTCCCAGAGGCGCTGCAACTCGAGTTCAACGTCGTCGCCCGTTTCGCCGGCCGGGATCACGCCACCGCCGAAGCGATTGGTCATGTTCAGCGTGCGGTTGACGAGGTTGCCGAGGTTGTTCGCGAGCTCGGCGTTATAGCGCGCGAGGAACTGCGGCTGCGAAAAATCGCTGTCTTGGCCGACGCTCATTTCGCGGATCATGAAGTAGCGCAGCGCATCGACACCGTACTGATCGGCGAATGCCATCGGCTCGACGAAGTTGCCCGTGCTCTTCGACATCTTGCTGCCGTTGATCGACCACCAGCCGTGCGCAAGCAGCGACTTCGGCGGCTCGATGCCGCAAGCCTTAAGCATGATCGGCCAGTACACGGCGTGCGGCGGCACGAGGATATCTTTGCCGATCACATGGAAATCAGCCGGCCAGAACTCGGGCTTGTCCACGACCGCCGTGTAGTAATTCACCAGCGCGTCGAACCAGACGTAGGTCACGAAATTCTCGTCGAACGGCAGCGTGATCCCCCACTCCAGGCGATCGCGCGGACGCGAAATGCAGAGGTCGTTCAGCGGCTCGGAAAGAAACTCCAACACCTGCTTTTGACGATAACGCGGGAAGACGAAATTCTCGTTCTTCTTCAGATGATCGACGAGCCACTCCTGATATTGGCGCAGCTTGAAGAAATAGTTGCTCTCCGTGATCTCCGTGACTTCGCCGAAGATCTCTGGCCATGAGCCGTCAGGATTACGGTCCTTGTCCTGGAGGAACTGCTCCTGGCGGGTGGAATAGAAACCTTTGTACTCGGCCTTGTAGATTTCGCCCTTGTCGAAGAGCTGCTGGAGCAGCTGGCGGACGACTTTTTTATGCCGCTCTTCGGTCGTGCGGATGAAGTCTGTATTTGAAATGTCGAGCTTGGCGCACATCGCGCGAAACTCCTGGGAAACCTCGTCGCAAAACTGCTGCGGCGGCACGCCTTTCGCCTTGGCGCTTTGCTGGACTTTCTGGCCGTGTTCATCGACGCCGGTCAGGAAGTAAACGTTGTCGCCCATCATCCGCCGGAACCTGGCAATGACGTCCGTCAGCACCTTTTCGTAGGCATGGCCCAAGTGTGGCGAACCGTTCACATAGTCGATCGCGGTCGTGATGTAGAAGTTTTTCATGGACAGAACGGCCTAACAAA
>CAMLSH010000076.1 GCA_946482625.1 uncultured Opitutaceae bacterium | reverse complement strand
ACCTTCAAAGCCGCTCACGGCATCACCTTCATCGTCCGTCTCCAGCCCAAGTCACCCACCGCCGAGGAGGACAAAGTCCCCGGCGCTTACATGCGCTCTCTCGCAGCCAAACTCGGCACCGCGCAGTCCGGAATCATCGCCGTCTATTTCGCCGACGAAGACGACTGGCGACTCTGGGTCGGCGACGATCTCACCGCCAAATTCAGCGGCCAGTCCGGCACTCCCAAAGAGCTCACCAAGAGCGGCACCATCCATGACGCCAAGGAAGCCCTTTTCGCAACCGCCGCCGCCAAACGCGACACCGCTTTCGCTGCGCTTCAAAAATCCGCAACCGCCGATGAGCAACCCTCGCCCGCTAAACGCATCCAGCTTCACACCGAAGCCGTGGTCGACGAAGTGACCAAAAAGTTCGCGCAGAAATAACCGCCCCCGACCGCAGCCCACATCCGCTTTTTCCACAATAACCCGCACACCACGCGCACGTCACCCGCTCTGAGAAAGCCCCTCCGACCGCTCCAGCATCCGCGCCAGATGCGTCTGCTCGGGTCCAACCTTCGCCAGCTGCAACGCCCGCCGGAAACTCTTCACCGCCGCTTCATGCTGATTTAGCCGGTGATTCAATTCACCGACGATCGCATGGAGCAGATAATGCGACTCCAACCGCTCGCGTTGCGGCATCGCCGCGATCGCATCGAGCGCCGCCTGCGGTCCGTGCAGATGCGCCACCACCACAGCACGGTTCATCGCCACCACCGGCGACGGCTTGAGCGATTGCAGGTCGTCGTAGAGCCGCAAAATCCGCGCCCAGTCCGTCGCCTCGTACGTCGGCGCCATACAGTGACACGCCGCGATCCCCGCCTGCAGGTGGTATTCGCTGAGCGCCTTCCCCTGCGCCGCCTGCGCGAGTTGCACGAGCCCGCGTTCGATCAACGCGAAATCCCATTTCGACCGATCCTGGTCATCGAGCCGTAGCAAATCCCCCTGCTCGTCCACGCGCGCCGGGAACCGCGCCGCCGTCAGCAGCATGAACGCCAGCAACGCATGGCTCTGCGGCGACCGCCCGGCCGGATGCTCCACCAGCAGCAACGTCAGCCGGATCGCCTCGCGGCAAAGCTCCTCGCGCAGCAGCTTCTCGCCCGCCGACGCCTTGTAGCCTTCATTGAAAATCAAATACAGCGTCACCAACACGCCGTCCAACCGCTCCGCCAGCTCCGCGCCTTCCGGCAGATCGAACGCCAGCTTCGCCTCCGCGATGCGCTGCTTCGTCCGCGTGAGCTGTTTCTCGATGGCTGCCTCACTGCTGAAAAACGCCCGCGCAATCTCCGCCGTACTGAAGCCGCCGAGCACTTTCAGCGCGAGCACCACCTGCGCATCCGCCGCGATCGATGGATGACTGCACACAAAAAGCATCCGCAAGCTGTCGTCGCGTATCCGGAAATCGGCGTCCACATCCCCCAGCGCATCGCCGCCGCCCGCGCCCGCCGACGTCAACGTCTGCTCGAAGTGCGTGATGATATTCCCCTCCTTCGAAAACGACATCTTCCGGTGCCGCAGCGCGTCGCGTGCGAGGTTCATCGCCACCTGCGTTATCCACGCCGACGGATTCGCAGGCGGGCCGCCAAACGACCACGTGCGAAACGCCTTCATCATCGCCTCCTGCGCCACGTCCTCGACGAGGGACAGGTTGTGCGTCCCCAGCAACCGCGTGAGCGCGCCGTGCAAGCGTCCCGTCTCATGACGGAAAAAATGCTCCACCAATTGCGACGCGCGTTCCGTCGAAGCCGGCGACGCGGCAACCGTCGGACTCACAACGTCCGCTCCCCCTGACTCTGGAGCGGGACTATCTTGCCTGAGGTTCTCAGCGTTCATGGTGGTGCGCCGTCGTATACCCGCGCCTCATGCCTTCGCCTGCGCCTTTTCCACGCCATTCGCGGCTCCGGGGGTTTCGACCAATACCGGGCACATCCCGGCCACGGGACGGACTTCGACCGTCAGCCCGATCTCATGTTTCAATGTCGGGCACTCCTTCGCGATGGCCACCGCCTCTTCCAAGCTGTTCACCGCCAGAAAAAAATACCCACCCACCACTTCCTTCGCTTCGGTGAAAGGACCGTCCGTCACACGTCCGTTCCGCGCCGAGACCACTCGCCCGCCCTCCTCCAGCGGATGCCCGTGGATCAGTTTCCCCTCGGCCGCCAGCCGGTCATACCATGCGTACCATTGCGTGAACAACTGCTGCCGCTGCTCCGACGAAAGCGTCTTGTAGATCGACGAAGAGGCGTCGCGGAAAAGCAGCATGTACGGCGATTTTCCAGCCGGCAGCGCGGCGGCATAGCGGGAAGAAGCGGGGGCGGGGGTCGTGTTCATCGTCTGAAGAAGGGAGTGAGGTGTTTCGGTTGCCGACAGCCAGCCAAGGACCGTCGGTCACTCACTACGACGAACCACGTTTGCCGCTCCGGACATCATCGCGCAAATCTCGGGTGGCGTTTTCACGCTATCTTGAACTCGACCATCACGGGCAGGTGATCGGACAGGTAGGATTTCACCACGAGGCAATACACCTCCACGCAGGACGGCGGGAGAAACACAAAATCCAATGTGCGTCGCGGCATGGGCGAGGGAAAGGTCGGCGCGTTGCGCGGATGCAACGTGTAATGACCGTGTTGCGAAAAGTACTTCATCAACGACGCGGTCGCATCGGAGGTATGCGAAGGATTGTTCATGTCGCCGCACACGATGGGCGGAATCCGCCAGTGGCTGATGCGTTGAGGATGTTTCTTCGTGAGGTACTCCATCACGTGCTCGACCTGCTTGATCCGGGCCGCGCGCGAGCGGTAGTTCAGGTGCATGTTCACCACGGGCACCCGGCTGCCTTTCATGTCGATCTCGGCAAAGAGAAACCCCTTTTCGCCAAAGTTACTCCGCCCGAATTTGATATTTTCCGCCTCGGTGATCGGATGCTTCGAAAGGATCGCGTTGCCGTAATTGAGCTTCAGAAAACCGCCGCGCCGATTGTTGACGCCAAAAACCGCATACGGAAGTCCGGTGAACTCGCGGAGAAACTCCAAGTGGTCGAAGCTCCCCGCCCAAAGCGAGTTTTCGTCGATCTCCTGCACCGCCACGATGTCAGGCTCCAGGCTCTTCAGCAGTCGCGCGATCTTGAGCAAGTTCGCCCGGATCTTGCGCCGCAACGTCAGCCCCTGAATCGGCTGCAAGCCGCGTCCATGGGCGATGTTGTACGTGACGATCCGCAGGCGCTGCATTGGGGAGCGCACTGTTGCCAAAAGCCGTCTTCTCGCAACGGGAAACCCGGAACGCCGTATCGACCATTCAGTAACAGAAGGCATCTACGCCATTTCCGGCTCGCTCTTTCAACCGGCCGCCCTCGTTCCCGAGGCAATTCCTCGCTTTCCCAAGCGCACAAAATCAAAGCCGAAGAAGGGATTGACAGGCCCCGGAGCGACTCTGAGATTCCCCGCCCCCTTTACGGCGGCCATAGCTCAGTTGGTTAGAGCACAAGATTGTGATTCTTGGGGTCGCGGGTTCGAATCCCGTTGGCCGCCCCATTTTTCGGGAGGAGCAAAGATCAGGCGAAACGCGGCGGAGGCTCAAGCGCCACCAGCCAGTCTTCCCCGCCTGCGTTCGATTTTTCGTTTCGCTCGGTCGCTCGCCCGCCGTGGAAACTCCCGCCGCGCTGCAATGTTGTCCGGCACCGCTCTCCCAAAAATCGCGGCAGCCCAAGACAAAGTATCGGCACCGCGAACGGCCCGGAATTTTTCGCGCCTTCGTTTACTCACGGAAAAAAGATGGCTGGAGGCGTGCTTCCGTGGCGAAGATTCGCGCGCCATCTGGCAGCTGTATTCCCGTCCTCATGCCCAGTCGTATCTTCCGACCGCTCGCTCCATCCCTTCAGGGTCGTCTGTCGTTGCTACTTGTCGCCGTGTTGTGCCTCGGCGCGACGCTGGCCGGCTGGCTGATCTGGCAGGGCTATCGCAACGAGCGACACGCGATGGAACGCCATCTCGCCGACACCGCGCGCGCGCTCGCGACGTTGATGGAAGGCGAACTCAGCGCACGCGAAGCCCTGCTCAAAGGTCTCGCCGTTTCCCCGGATCTGAACGCAGGCAACCTCGCGGCTTTCTACGCGCAGGCCCGCCAGGCCGTCACGGGTCCTAACGAATGGATCGTTCTGGCGGACGCGGTGAACCGGCAGCTCATCAACACCGTCGCGGATCAGACCACACCGCTGCCACCCGTTTCGCTCAACGCCGAGCTGCAAGCCGCGATGAACGAGGGCCGCACGTATCTCTCCAATCTCGAAGCCGGCGTGCTCTCGCAAAAAGACGTCCTCTTTGTCGCGATTCCCGTGCGCACCGCGGAGAACACCTGGCAGGCGCTTTGCCTCGTGATCACACCCGAGGTTTTCACCCGTGCCATTTTGAATCACCAGATCGGCGACGGCTGGTTGATCTCGATCGTAGACCGGGACATGAGAATCGCCGGGCGCAGTCGCAGCCCGGACAAATATCTCGGGCAGAGGGCCGGTGCGCGTTTGATCGAACTGTCGGCCGGCCGGAGCTCCGGCGTCATCGAAACCGTCACCCTCGACGGCGTGCCCAGCATCACCGCGTTCTCCCGATCGTCCCGCTCGGGCTGGACCGTGATCGTCGCCGCGCCCCACGCGGAGCTGTTCGCCGGCGGCCAGCGCCTCGCGGCCCAGGCACTCGGTGTCGCGGTCGGAGCGGGCGCCCTCGCGATCTTCTTCGCACTGTGGGTCGGTCGCTCCGTCATCGCCGGCGTCCACGCCTTGGTCTGGTCCACCGAGAAAATCGCCGCGGGCGAAAAAATAACCGCCGTCGACACCGGTATCGACGAGATCGATTCCGTTTCAAAGGCCCTCGCCAGCACCTCGGAAACCCTCGCCTCCCGCGAAAGCGCCCTCGCCCGCGCCCGCGACGAAGCGCTCGCCGCCTCCCGCGCAAAAGACGAATTTCTGGCCGCCCTCTCCCACGAACTGCGCACCCCGCTCAACCCCGTCCTGCTGCTCGCCAGCGACGGCGCCAAGGACCCCGCCCATCCGCCGGCCGTGCGCGAGGCGTTCAACACCATCGTCCGCAACGTATCCATCGAGGCCCGACTGATCGACGACCTGCTCGACCTGACCCGCATCAGCTCGGGTAAACTGTCGCTGCATCTTCAGGCCCTGCCGATCGATCGCGTGTTGCACGAAACCATCGAGACCCTCCGCCGCCAGATCGACGAGAAGTCGCTCGCGCTGACCGTCGATCTAAAGACCAATGGCGCAATCGTGACCGGCGACTTCACCCGGCTTCAGCAGGTCTTCTGGAACCTGCTGAACAACGCCATCAAGTTCACCCCGCCTCACAAGAGCCTGCGCATCGTCAGCTGCGTCGGCGACGCCAGCGACGAAGTCCGGATATCTGTCTCCGACTCGGGCATTGGCATGAGCCCGGGAGAAATCGCCCGACTTTTCAGACGTTTCACGCAGGGCGATCACGCGTCAAATGGCCGGCAATCCGAGTACGGCGGGCTCGGCCTGGGGCTCGTCATCGCCCGCACGCTCGTTGAGATGCACCAGGGCCGCATCGAGGCAGGCAGCGCCGGCAAGGGCCAGGGATCGACCTTTACCGTGCGGCTGCCGCTCGGCACACGAAGCCTGCAATCGTCATCTGGCAACGCACGCGGCGAAAGTATCGGAAAGACGGATGCGACCGCCTCCCACAGGGACGAGCCGCCAGGCATCCCTCCGCGAAAAATCCTCTTGGTCGAAGACCACGGCCCCACCCTCGCCACCTTGGAGAAACTGCTGCGCCGCCGTGGACACGAGATCGCCTCCGCCCGCACCACCCGCGTCGCACTCCAACACGCTGCCGCCGAAGCGTTCGATCTCGTGATCTCCGACATCGGCCTGCCCGACCACAGCGGTTATGAATTGATGCGCGAGCTCCGCGACCGTTACGGCCTGCGCGGCATCGCGATGAGCGGCTACGGCGCCGAGGCCGACCGCATTAAGAGCAAAGAGGCGGGATTCTCGATACACCTCACCAAGCCGGTAAACATCGCCAGCCTGGAGGATGCCTTGCGGAAACTGATCGCCGGACCTCAGGCATAGGCCACGCGTCCGGCGTGCAACCCCGCGCGACATCTCCCTTTCGCCAACGCGTTCGCCGGCGGGAGAAACCGAGACGGCGTGAAGTCACCGCATCGTTCCGCGACCCGCTCCGACCGTGTTTCTCCACGATACCTTCGGCGTAAAAACATCCATCATCGTCCGGATGCTCTCCGCCCCTTCCGCGGCAAAAATTGCGCGCACCCGGTCGGTCGTATCCGGATTCTCGGAACGGACGGACATGAACACATGCCCTTCCTTGATCCGGCCTTCATAGCGACCCGCCTCCGAGTCGGGCACGCCGAAGGCGATCAGGCCTCCCGCCACACCGTCTTCCTCGGCATCGCTAAACGCCGCGGCCACGAGGCCTGCCGCCATGAGTTGTTCAGTGCCGGGAATCGGCAGCGGATTCAGCGCCGCGATGCCATCGAGACCGACGCGCGGCGACGCAGCGGACGTGGACACGGATTTTCGTTTGGCCGCCGTTTTTAGCTGGCCGGCGGCGACCGCTTCGCGTGGCGGTGAATCGATAAAAAGCGCGGAGATATCCGACCGAGGAAATTCGATGGCGTTCAGTGCGGAAACGACGCGGTTGGCCTGAGCGGGAGACGAGACGGTGCAAAAAACGGATCGGTAAGACATAAAGAAATCCACGGTGTGGATTGAGAGGGTGAGTCCGGGGCCGCCCGGGTGCGTTCAGCGAAAACGATGCGTGCAACCTGTCCGTGACAACGGCCTGTCGTCAGGCCCTGGGTCGCAATGTGTGGTGTTTATTCTGAGTTCCTGACGGTGCAGGCCTGCTCCGCAGACCGCTGAATCGAGCGAAGGTATTGCGGCTCCTCCCGTGAAGCGACCTCCAATTACCGGCGACACGCAGTTCGAAATGCACCGGGACGACTCCGCACTCACCAAACGCGGGTTCACGGTGAATCGGAGCGCCAGCGGAAGGCATTGCGACTCGGCCGTTATGTCGATTACACTTCCATCCGTCCCCACCCCGGCACGTTTCCACCGCAGATCTTTGGTCCTCTTCTATTCCATGACATCTCCAAGCCGCTTTTTCCTCCTTCTGCTTACCGCCCTTTTTTCCGCGGTCATCGCCCCAGCCGACGCGTCCGATCAAACCGTCGAGCGCGCGGCGCTGTGGTCCTATAATTTCACGACCTTGCTCGAAAACCGTGTGCAGGTCTCCGTGAAAAATGGCGTCGTGACGCTGACCGGCACAGCACACGACCGCGATCTGCGTTCGCTCGCGAGCGACACGGTCCTTGGAATCCCGGAAGTCACCGCCGTGAACAACCAGATCGTCGTGGAAACGAGCGTTCCCGAATATTCGGATACATGGGTCGCGCTCAAACTCCGCAACTGCCTGTTAGCCCGCGGTGGTTTCGACGCCCGCCTCATCGAGATCGCCGTTAAAAACCAGGTCGCGACGCTGACCGGCACCGTCGAAAGCGCCGAACAGCGTGAGCTCGTGGAGAAACACGCCGGCGAACTCCCGTGGGTCAGGGCCATCAAAAACGAGCTTGTAATAGCCGCCCTACCCGCGAGCACGACCGCGCAACCCGCCGTGGACGACGCCTCGCTCGCCGCGCTCCTGCGATACACCCTCGCCCACGAGCGTTTGATCACCTCGTCCCGCATCAAAGTCGCCGCACTCCACGGCGCTGTCCATATTACCGGCCACGCGGATTCCGAAGCCGAGCAGGCTCTGATCCTAGCGCACGTTCGGAGCATCCGCGGCGTGGTCTCCGTTCAGAACGAGATGGTCGTACGGCGTTGAGCCGCCGCTGGCGGAAAACCGCCGCGTGTCAGGAACGCCTGAACTCCGCGCGCTGCGTTCGCTCAGCTCGCACGCCGGTCATTACGACCGGCATTTTCCATCTCCGCCTGCCAGAGATCCGCTTCGCCGGGATGCCCGTGCTGCAACAGCTTTTCCCGGATGAGCGCGTGCGACGGCTCCTCGATCACGTGCTTCGGATCGCCGGGTAGATGCGGGAGGATCGCACGCGCCAGAGCCCAACACGCCCACGCCCGCCACCGACGTTGCTCGCGCCGCGGCTCGTTCATGCGCCCGGCGTAGTGTTGGAAATGGACCCGCGGATTTCCCATGAAAACATCCGGCGGGGTGTGCTGCAAAAACCACCGCATCGCCGCGTACGGCAGCGGCCACGCGCAGAGCACCGCTTCATCCCCTCGCAAGTCCGCGCCCAGCGCCCGGTCGAGGCAGAGAATCGCCCGCGCCGATTGGCCGCGCCGCCAGAGAAAATGCCCGTACTCGAGCACCGTCGCATAAAAATCCGCGTCCCGGTTTTCTCCATGCCCGGCGACGTCCCGCCAATCCATGTGCGCGCGAGGCGTGGGCAGGTGCGGGCAATCGGGAAAACGAATACTCATGATGCGCCGGGTGTGCTGACGCCAAATCGCAGACGAGCCAAGATTTTATACCCCGCGGCTCCGCCTCGCCCGCGCAAACTCCGTACGAGGACTGCACCACTCCGAACGCTTCCGTCGCCGCTCTTTGCAGTCAGCCACAAGGCTGCTCAACGGCGCCGTGGGCAGCTTGTGCCTGCTCCCGTTCGAGGAACGCATTTTGCCAAAAAGGCTGTTCACCCAAAAACCCCACAATGTCTTTTGCAGCGCATCGCCGTCTTTTGCAGCGCGTTTCGCAACGCGATTTCGACGAAAACGCACTTTCCACAGAGGCATTCCCCAAGAGCACGCCTTGTGCGCGTTGCCGGGCACAAAGTTTGCGGAAAAACCGCGCATGGCTTCCACGATGACCCCTTCGGAACCACGCTGCTCCAGCGGTGTGGACGGTTTGAATACCATCTTAGGCGGCGGGTTTCCCCGCGACCGGCTCTACTTGATCCAGGGCTCCCCCGGTGTCGGCAAAACCACGCTGGCACTTCAGTTCCTTCTCGAAGGCATCCGCTTGGGCGAATCCGGTCTCTACATCACCCTCTCGGAAACCAAGGAGGAACTTGAGGGCGTGGCCCGTTCTCACGGCTGGGATATCGGATCGATCCACCTCTTCGAACTCTCCGCGATGGAGGCGAAACTCAGAGGCGAGACCGAGAGCACCTTTTTCCATCCGTCCGAAGTGGAGCTCAACCGCACCAGCGAGATCCTCCTGTCCGAGATCGAGCGCATCAACCCCGTGCGGCTCGTCTTCGATTCTCTCTCCGAGATGCGCATGCTCTCCGAAACGCCGCTGCGTTACCGCCGCCAGATCCTGCGCCTCAAACAGTTTCTCGCCGGCCGGAAATGCACCGTCATCTTTCTCGATGACTGCGCCTCCTCGGATCATGACGTGCAGAGCATCGTTCACGGCGTCGTCAACATGCGGCGGTTGTCGCCCGATTTCGGCGCGGCCCGTCGCCAGCTTAACGTCCAAAAAATCCGCGGAGTCCGTTTCATCGAGGGCCATCACGATTTCAACATCGAGACCGGCGGCATGGTGGTGTTTCCCCGCCTGGTCGCGAATACCCATCGTGCCCCCTTCGCACGACGGCAGCTTGCCAGCGGCGACACCGCGCTCGACCGCCTCCTCGGCGGCGGTCTCGACAGCGGCACGAGCACCATGCTGTTGGGCCCACCCGGCTGCGGAAAATCCACGCTCGCATCCCTATACTCGTTCGTCGCGGCGCAAAACGGCCTCAAGGTATTTTCGTTCAGCTTCGACGAAATCACCGACACGCTCGTCTCGCGCTCGCAACAGCTCGGCATGGATCTCGGTCCGCATATCGCCAGCGGTCATGTGCGCCTGGAGCAGATCGATCCGGCGGAAATTTCCCCCGGCGAACTCACGGATCGCATCCGCCGCGCCGTCCTCGATAAACGTGCGGACGTCGTCGTGATCGATAGTATCAACGGTTTTCTCAACGCGATGCCGGAGGAGCGGCACCTGATCCTCCAGCTGCACGAACTGCTGGCGTTCTTAAACCAGCAAGGAGTCATCACCATCATGGTGCTCGCCCAGCAAGGACTGATCGGCCCGATGCAGTCGTCCATCGATCTCACCTACCTCGCCGACACCGTCCTCCTGCTGCGCTTTTTCGAGGCCGACGGCGCCATCCACCAAGCCATCTCCGTCATGAAGAAACGCAGCGGAGGCCACGAACGCACGATCCGGGAGTTTACCGTAGGACCGGAGGGAATACGTGTCGGAAACCCGTTGATGGATATGCGCGGCGTCCTGACCGGCGTTCCCACGCTCGGGACGCGGACGAATCGGCGGAAGTCCGTCGCATGATCCCGCTCGAAGCCATTGCGCAACGAGCGCCTCCGCTCCGCGGGCCGGTCGAGCAGCGCGTCTTGATTCTCGCCCCCACCGGAAACGACGCGCGGCTCACCCAAAGCTTCCTGATCGACGCAGGCATCCAGTCCGAGATCGTGCGCGACCTCACGGCCTTGTGCGGCAAAGTCGTTGAAGGTTGCGGCACGCTCCTGCTCGCCGAGGAGACGCTCACGGTCGAAGCCATCGAGCCTCTGCTCGAAACCATTTCCCGCCAGCCGTCCTGGTCGGATATCCCCCTCGTGTTGATCACGAGCGGCGGCGAAACCAGCCAGACCCGATTGCGCCGGCTCACGACGCTCGGCCCCATCGGAAACGTCACGATGCTGGAGCGGCCCTTCCGGCCCGTCACGCTCTTGAGCGCGATCGAGACCGCGCTGCGAGCCCGCAATAAACAATACCAGGTCCGCGACCTGCTCGCCGACGTGCGCAGCAGCGAACGTCGCGTACACTCCATCCTCGCCAGCATCACCGACGGTTTCGTCGCGGTGGATACACAGTGGCGTTTCACCTACGTCAACGCCGCCTACCTCCGCCTCGTCTCCTCGATCTATTCGTCCGAGAC
>CAMLSH010000075.1 GCA_946482625.1 uncultured Opitutaceae bacterium | reverse complement strand
AGCCGGTTGATCCCGACTGCGGCCAACCCTGATGGGACTATCGCTCAGGCGCGCATCCCCAGTCAGACGACATGGACGCTGCGAAACACGTTCAAGTTCTGAGCGTTTGTTGAAAGAAGAGCCGGGCATCGTCGCCGATGCCCGGCCCTCGATCCAGCTCTGGACGACTTCGATGCGCCGGGCGTAAGCATTTCCGGCGATCGGATCGGCGAGGAGACGTTAGTTGAGTTTCCGTCAGATAATCTCCCCGCGTGGCTATCATGGCCACGCGGGTTTTTTGCGCTAGACTGGCGGCGCTAGGATCGTCGTCGGCGCATCATACGCGGCGGCTGTTGATCACCTCGTTCGGAAATCGCGTGGCGATCAACTGCGCCGCGCGGACTCGAGACGGCCAGCGGGCAGATTGTCGTAGGACGATAGCCCGCATCTGAGGGACTGGTGGAGAGCGCGTTCTTCGCGCCGAGCTTGTTTGGGCTGATCGCGTTCTCTGCGGCGCGGGTGTCGAGTGATCTCGTCGGAGCGCAGACCGCCGAAGATATGCCATGATCGCAACGTGCACTCGGGAGGCGTGCTCGGCACCGGGTCCCAATCGTTGACTGGGGGCATAGTCAGCCGGGCGGAGCGGGAAAAAGCGGCAGGACGTTTTCAGGACGACCATCATCAGAATTGATGACAAGACGTGCGGGGGGCTGCCGGTTATAATGAGCGGGTCCTCGCCGGTTCCCCCTTCACTCCAGCCATCCGGCTGGGTGCCGTGTGCGACGACCCCAACATCCTGCCGGTGCGCTTCCCGCCGGTTCCCCCTGCCCCATGATCTCGTTTCGTCGTTTGTTAGCGGCCTGCTTCGCCGCGCTCGTGTTCACGCATCTCTCACCAGCCGCGACGATCCTCGACGACTCGTTCGCCGATGGCAGCAGCGTGAATCAAAACCTGGCAACCGGCTCGGTGCAGATATTCAAGGCCCGTTCGGGCACCACGCGAACCGATGCCACTGGCTCGGTGACCTATGGCCAGACGCAGACTAGCGCGGAGGCGCACTGGTTTCATTTCACCGAAACGACCCCGGTGAGCCTGCAAGTGGGCGACAGCATCACGGCGAGTGTGACTTTCTCCCTGACCACTCCCACAGCGTCAGGCGGTACGGTGCGTTTCGGGCTGTTCGACTCGAAGACGACCCGGTTGCTCGTCGATAAAGCCAGTGGGCACAGCGACGCGGTCCACACAGATGATCTTGGATACTTGGGCCAGCTCGCGATCGACGCGAATGCCGCTGTCGGCCCATTCACCTGGCTCGGACGCCGGGACACCCTAACCACCACCAATCTCTTTAACTCGACCAACGATTTTCCCGTGCTCTCGAGCCTCACCGCCGGTTCGACTGAGCGCGTCGCACTCGTCACCGGCGTGCCCTACACCCTGAACCTGAAGGTCGAACGCCAGAGCGCCACGGTGAATATCGTCACCCTCTCCATCACCGGCGGAGCTCTTCCCTCCACGTACACCTACACCGGCACGGACAATGGCGCGGCCACTTCCAGCTACGCCTTCGACTGGTTTGGCTTCCGTTATGGCGGCAGCAACCTTGCCTCGGCGGTCGTCTTCACCAACGTCAAAGTCGTCACCGCGACTTCCGCCCCCGCGGGTCCATCAATCACCACCCAGCCCGCGAGCCAGTCGGTGAATGTCGGCGCCAACGCCTCCTTCAACGTCGTCGCCTCGGGATCGGGCCTGACTTATCAGTGGTACAAAGACGCCGTCGCTATCGGCAGTGCTACTTCGGATACGCTCGCGCTGACCAATGTGCAGACCTCCGACGCGGGCAGCTACACCGTCAAGGTTACCAACTCAGGCGGCGAGGTCACCAGCTCTGCCGCCGTGCTCACGGTCAACACACCGGCCGTCGCCCCCGCGATCACCACGCATCCGGCGGGCCAGACCGTGACCGCCGGAGCGGGCGCCAGCTTCAGCGTCGTCGCCACCGGCACCGCGCCACTCACCTACCAATGGAAGAAAGACGGCGTGGACATCGGCGGCGCGACCGGCGCGACCTACACGATTGCGAGCACGGTCACCGGCGATTCCGGCAGCTACACCGTTGTAGTCACCAACTCCGTCAACAGCGCCACCAGCGACGCCGCTGTCCTCACGGTCAACGCCGGCTCAGGCAGCGCCCCAACAATCACGACCCAGCCGGTGAGCCGCAATGTCGTCGCCGGCTCGGGCGTCACGCTCACCGTAGCCGCGACCGGCACCGGGCCGTTCACCTACCAGTGGAAGAAAGACGGCGTGGACATCGGCGGTGCGACCGGCGCGAGTCTCGTACTCGCCAGTCCCGTCCCGTCCGACTCCGGCAACTACACGGTCTCGGTCACCAACGCGGGCGGCACCACGCCCAGTAGCACCGCCCGTCTCGCCGTCGCTCCGGCGGGTGCGCTCGCCTGGCAGTCCTACAACGCCACCACTGGCGCGCGGATCAGCGCCGACGCCGCGGTTTTCGATCCCGCGACCAACACCTACACCTTCACGGTTCCCGCCAACAGCACGCAGACGCTCGTCACGGGCAGCTTCGCGCCGCTCGTGCTGGCGAAACCTGCCTCCGGCTCGAACAACCTGCCCGTCACCTTCTCGATGAAGTCGTCCGGCGGCTACGGCATCAATGGCTCGGTTCAGTTCGCCTACACCGGCTTCGGCCTCTTCAACGACGGCGGCACCCTTCCGTCGGCGACAGGTAATTTCACCGACGACAAAGGTCTCTGGATCGAACTCTACCAGAGCACCGGCGCGGTGAGCATGAAGCCCCAGAGCGTGACAGGCGCCGTGCCGTTCTGCCCGGTCGGCTTGATGGCGCTCGATATCAACTCTCCTTACGGCATGGGCACCGGCACCGGCGGCGCGCTCGGCACCATCGCCGACAATGTGCTCGTTGACATGACCGTGCGCCCCTCCGCGCTCGCCAGCGGCGCGGTGCAACTCGGCACATCCGCCAGCACGCTCGGCACCAGCGGTGGTTCGTTTGTCGATAACGCGACCAACGGCACGGTGATCAACCGTCGCGTGTACAGCAGCGCATCGTCCGGGCTCTCCGTCGCGAGCGCCTCGATCACGTTCAACCAATTCGGTTATCAGTTCCAAAACTCCACGGGCAGCGACGTGACGCTCCAGTTGAGCAACTTCACCGGCCTCACACCGCCGCCGTATTTCACCACGCAACCGCCCTCCGCGATGATAGTCACCACCGGCGAAAACGTGACCTTCACCGCCGTCGCGGCCGGCAGCCCCACGTCCTATCAATGGCAGGTCAGCACCGATGGCGGCACATCGTTCGCCAACATCAGCTCCGGCTCCAACGCCTCGGCCGCCACCGCCGCACTCACGCTCACCAACGTCCAGTCGGCCGACGCCGGGATCTATCAACTCGTCGCCACCAACGCCGCCGGTTCCACCGCGAGCGCGCAGATCACCGTCACCGTTTCCTCCACGCCTTTCGCTCCGGTGATCGCCACGCAACCGGTCAGCAAGACCGTCACCGCAGGTGCCTCCGCGACCTTCAGCGTCACCGCCAGCGGCACCGCGCCGCTCGTCTACCAGTGGCGCAAGAGCACCGACGCCGGTGCGACCTACGCCGATATCAGCGGCGCGAATACCGCCAGCCTCACCTTTGCCAGCGCCTTGATCGACGACAACGGTCTCTACGTCGTCCGCCTGACCAACAGCCAAGGCACACTCACGAGCGACGCCGCCACGTTCACCGTGAATCAGTCGCCGCTCATCACGACGCAGCCTGCCAGCGTCACGCCAGCGCCGGGTGCGTCCGTCACTTTGACTGTCGTCGCCACAGCTTCGCCCGCACCGACTTATCAATGGAAGAAAAACGGCGTCTCCATCGCGGGCGCGACGGGCGCCAGCCTTGCGCTACCAACGGTCAGTGGAGCCGACACCGGCAACTACACCGTCACCGTGACCAACGCCGCCGGCAGCGTCACGAGTGCCACGGCTTCAGTGAACGTCCTTTCGCCCACGCTCGCGGTTTCGAGCATGACACCGGTCAACGCCGCCGGCGCGATCTTCCCCGACGCGCCGCTCACGATCACGTTCAACCAGGCGGTCTCCGCCGGACTCAACGGCTCGATCAAGATCTACGACGCCGCCAATCCCGCGACGCCCGTCGATACGATCAACTTCAGCACCCCCACCGCCCGCACCGCCTCGGCCGCGCTGCTCGCTCTGCCGATCCAGACCAAGACCATCGGCACGCTTGCGGGCTTCAGCTATTACCCCGTCACGATCTCCGGCAGCACCGCCACGATCTACCCGCGCAACCTCAGCCTGACCTATGGCAAGACCTACTACGTCACGGTTGATGCCGGCGTCTTCACCGACGCAAACGGTCTCGCGTTCAGCGGTATCACGAACACCACGACGTGGAGCTTCACCACCAAGGCCGCGCCCGCTACGGCCACGACCTACACCGTCGCGACGGACGGCTCGGGCGACTTCGCCAGTGTGCAGGCCGCGCTCGATTTCATCCCGGCCAACAACACCACCCCGACCACGATCTTCATCAAGAGCGGCACCTACTACGAAATCGTTTATTGGGTTTCCAAGAACCAGCTCACGATCAAAGGCGAGAGCCGCACCGGTACGATCGTCGGTTATCCCAATAACAACACGCTGAACCCGCAGGGCACCAACGGTCGCGCCGCGTTCGAAGGCCGCAGCAGCACCGGCACCGTGCTCACGAACCTCACGATCAAAAACTTCACGCCCATCGGCGGAACCCAAGCGGAGGCGGTTTATTTCAACAACGCCGCCAATGCGCAGACGATCATCACGGGCGTCAACCTCTCCAGCTTCCAGGACACGCTGAACGTCAACGGACCGACCTATATCAGCAACACGTACATCGAAGGCGACACCGACTTCATGTGGGGCGGCGGCCCGGTCTTCTTCGAGAACTGTGAACTGAAGATGCTCACCTCGGGTACGTTCTACACGCAGGTCCGCAATCCCGCCACGAACCACGGCTTCGTTTACCTGAACTGTCTGTTCAGCGCAGGCAGCAACGTCACCGGCGCCTACCTCGGCCGCTTGAATCAAAACGCGCCGGCGCACACCGAGATGGTCCTGCTCAACTGCGTGATAGCCGACAATCTCCTCACGCCCGCCGCGTGGGATGCGAACACCATCACCGACCGCAGCAACACGCTTTGCGTCGAGTATAACTCCCGCAAACAAAGCGACGGCACACCCGTCGATGTCTCGGGCCGCATCTCCTGGTCCTATCAATGGACGCAGCCGACCAACGCCGTTGAGATCGCCAATTACAGCAACGCCTACTGGGTGTTGAACACGCAGAAGAACGGCACCGCCAACGCGACCACCTGGACGCCCGCACTCGCCCCCGAGATCATCGCGCAGCCCGTCGGCGTATCCGGCAGTCCGGGGCAGCCGGCCTCATTCACGGTCACCGCCACCGGAGCCCCCGCGCCCACTTACCAGTGGAAAAAAGAGGGCATCGACATCGCCGGCGCCACCAGCGCCACCTACGCGATCACGTCTCCAGTTATCGGAGACGCCGGGAGCTACACCGTGGTTGTGACCAACGCCACGGGCTCCGTCACCAGCAGTGCGGCCTCGCTGGTCCTCGGCAGTCTGCCCGCGATCACGACCCAGCCCGCCGCGGCCTCTGTCAACGTGGGCGGCAGCGCGACCTTCTCTGTCGTCGCCTCCGGCACCGGCCCACTCACCTACCAATGGCAGAAGAACTCCGTGGACATCAGCGGTGCCACCTCGACCAGCTATGCGATCAGTCCCGTGCAGACGATCGACGGCGCATCGTACCGCGTGGTTGTCACGAACGCCCTCGGCTCTGTCACCAGCGATGCCGTCACGCTCACCGTGGGCACGGTCTTCACCGCACCGGTGCCCGATGGCTATGCTGCATCCGTTACCGGTGGAGGCACCGCCGGAGTTGCCGTGAATGCGACCACCGCCGCCGATTTCCGCACCTTTGCGGAAGACGCCACGGCCCGCACGATCACCGTGACCGGCACGCTCGATCTCGGCGCGACGAAGGTCGCGGTGAAGTCCAATAAGACCATCCAGGGCATCGACGGTAATGCCACGCTGATCGGCAATCTGGAACTCGCGAGCGGCGTGAGCAACGTCGTCATCCGCGGCCTCAATATCACTAACCCGAACGTGGGCGCCGACGGCATCTCCCTCGTGGGCGCGACCAACGTGTACATCACGCATTGCACGCTCTTCAATTGTGCCGACGGACTCATCGATATCACCGGCGGTGCGGATAACGTCACTGTTTCGTGGTGCGAATTCTACTACACGGCCGCGCAGACCGCGCACCGCCACGCCATGACCATCGGTGCCGCGACCGGTGAGACGAAGGCGCTCCGCGTTTCGCTTCACCATAACTGGTTCGCCGATCTCGCCGACCAAAGCCTGCCCGTCACGACTTGGGGCCGGGTTCACATGTACAACAACTTCCTCAACAGCACGGGCAACACCTCGGCGACGAACGTGCTCGCCAACGCGCAGCTGCTGAGCGAACGCAATCAATACACCGCCCTCGCGAGCCCGCTCACGAAGTCCGGCGGCGGCCTCATCCGCGCCAACAACAATACGTACACGACCACGACCGGTACCGCGGCTGATGTAGGCACCGACACCGTGTTCACGCCCACGTATTCGTACGAGATGCTCGTGACCGATGATGTCAGTGCGTTGGTGCAGGCCGGTGCCGGCAACACCGCCGGCGCCGCGTCGGCGTCGCTCGCGCAGGCCTCGGCGACGATCACGGCCTCAGGGACGACGATCACGACCGGCAACGCCTTCACGCTCACCGCGGCGTTCACGGGATTCACGGGCACCTCTTATCAGTGGCGCCTCAACAACGCGCCCATCACAGGAGCAAACGCCGCGACCTACACCGTCGCCAGCGCCCAAACCGCGCACGCCGGTGTGTACACGGTGTTGATCCAGAAAACTTCCGGGGGCGTGGTCAGCGCGCCCGTGACCATCACGGTCGAGGCGCCGCCCGCCGCCCCTGCAGTCCTGGAGAAAAAAGGCGGCGGCGCGCCATCCCTCTGGTTCATGACCGCACTTTCGCTCCTGGTTTTAGGGCGCTGCTTCAAGCGGCGAAGTCGGGATGCGATCAGCGCAGATTAGCGCGACCGCGGAAGAGCGGTATTCGTCTCCCGGAGAGCGCGTCGATGCGCGCCCCCGGCCCGGGCGATGGATCCGCTCTTCTGCCAGCCGCCACCCCATTTCTCCGCGCCGATGAGGCGTGGAAAACAACAGAGTCAGTAACCCCAAAAAATAACCCCGCTATGTTTACCCCACACGCTCATCGCCTCGCCAGGATACTTGGCCTGGCCTTCTCGTCCGCGCTCCTCGGCGGCGCCGTCGCCAAAGCCGACATCGTATCCGATATTCAAAACGCCAAGTCCGGCACCACCATCACCGTGTCTGGCACCTACTCGGTTACGACGCGCATCAACGTCCCCAGTGGCGTCACCGTCAAAGGCCCGGCCACGTTTAACTTCAACGGAGCCAGCGCCGGTTTCGTCCCGGGTAACAACACCCGCCTCGACCAGCTCACGGTAAAAAACGTGAACGGTGTCGGTATCTACATCTACGGTACATCCGGCAGCGTCATCAATTCGTGCATCGCCACAGGCAACAAGAACACCGGCATCCAGATCCAGGGCGCGGGCGCGAAGAATAACAGCATCCAATACTGCCAATCCTATAACAACGTCGACACCGCCACGTCTGGCCAGAACGCCGACGGTTATGCGGCCAAGTTCTCTACCGGCACCGGCAATGTCTTCAAGAACTGCCTCGGTCATCACAACTCCGACGACGGCTGGGATTTCTGGCAGGCCGGTGCCCCCGTGACGGTGACGAGTTGCCAGGCTTACAACAATGGCTCGCTCTCCGCGGGCAACGGCAACGGCTTCAAAATGGGCAGCTCCGGCATGAACCTGGCGCACGTGATGACCTCCTGCAAAGCCTACTCCAACAGCGGCACGACCGGCTGCGGCTTCACGCAGAATGGCAACACCGGCGCGACCAAGATCATCAGCTGCAGCAGCTACAGCAATAAAACCAAAGATTTGCTGACCAACTGCGTTCTCAGCGGTGGCAGCACTATGCAGTACTGAGTGCCCTGGTTAGGCACTTCGTGCCGCGCCGGTGAACTCTTATTACCCCTGATGAGTTCTCTTCGCGTGGTGCGATCAGGTTAAGGGGGGGCCGGGCTGAAAGGCCCGGCCCTTTTTATCTTCATTCCTCAGCCATGAATTTCGAGACCATCTTTTCCAAAGCAGGCACGATGCTCCGCGTCGTCCGCGTCTATTATCGTCGCTCCCGCTGGGGGCGTATTCGTCGCAGCGTCATGGGAAATCGGTGACATCACGCGGCGCTCACCATTTCCGATCTCCCTCGATCGCAGCCGCACTCGTGGTGGTTGCGATAGGCTCTTTTTGGCTTGGGCAAACCACTGCCAGGCGGAACGTGTTCACGCCTGCATCCTCCACAGCGGAAACTGTCGCCGTTCAAAACGAAGCTGCGCTTGGCGTGCGGACGTCGCTCTCCGTCGAATCGCTGGGCAGCGAGCGAGCATGGACGGAAAGTAACTGGCGGCAGCTCTCTGCACAGCCGGGCTCGCACGTGCGTATTCAAGCACTCGCTGGACTGCTCGCCACGCTCGCGAAAACGGAGCCGGATCGCGCGATGCAACTCGCCCAGGCGGAGAAGAATTTAGTCCTGCGCGAGATATTGATTCAGGCCGCGTTGAACGGCTGGGCTGCCGCCGCTCCGCGCGACGCAGCGGCGTGGGTTTGTGCGCTCGACGATCAGGCGAAGCGGAGCACGGCGATGGAAACTGTTTTCGCGAGCGCTGTAGCGAGCCAGCCCGACGAAGCGGTGAAGCTCGGACGCGAACTGTTCTCGCAGGATCCCGATGCCGCGACGGGCTACGGCTGCTCGCTGGTGGATGCCCTTTGCGCCGCCGGACATTTTGAAAGGGCGGTGACCCTCGCCATTCAACCGGGCACGCTCGAAGCCACCGGTCGCTCGATCTTGCTCGCGAAAACGTACTCGGCCTGGGCGACGATGCAGCCCGAGGAGGCCGGCCGCGTCGCTCGCGCGTTGACCGATCCGACCGATCGTCGTGAGGCGCTCCATGCGGTCGTCGGCGGCTGGGGACAGGCGGACCCGGCCGGACTCACGCGATTCGTCGCGCAACTTCCGCCCGATCCGGAACGCATTCCACTCATGGGGCAGGCGCTGCGTGCGTGGTCGCAACTCGATGCCGCGGCTGCTGTGCATTGGGTAAAAACCAACGACATAGGTCCCGGTCTGGATGACGGCGTCGCGGCGATGGCGGGCGCGGGGTTTCTTGAGCCGAAAGAAGCGGCGGGCTGGGTGAGTGAGATCGCGAGTCCCGCGCTCCGCTCGGAAACTCTGCTCGCTGTCTTGCGCAACTGGGCGAACACCGACCCGGATGCAGCGCGCGCGTATTACGAAAAGACCAACGATCTTCAGCCGGTGGATCGAGCCAGCGCCGCCGCGCTCTTCGCTCATCCTGGCGAGTATTAGGTGTTCTCTGAAAATCCTGTAGTTGAATCAATATGACACCCGTTCGCACTTTTTTAGGCGCGCTCGCCCTCGGTTTTCTTTCAGTCGGCGGCGCTGCAGAGAACGACTTGGACACCGGCTCGCTCATCGAAGCCTGGGGCCGCATCGTCGCCCGCGAATCTCTGGCTGATCAATTCGGCTTCGACGAGAGCAGGCGCATCGCGCTCGTGAAGGGAATGGAGGCGGGGATCGCCCACCAGCCATCGCCGCATCCGCTCGATCGGATCTACACGGACGTCACGCAGTTCGTCGACGCACGCACATCGGAGGTCCGACAAAAACAAAAGGAGATAAATCTCGCTGCGGCCGCCGCGTACTTCGAAGCGTTGAGGACGGCGCCAGGAATCACCGCGTTGCCCGGCGGCGTTTACTGCGAAGTGCTGCGCGCAGGAGAGGGGCTTTCACCGCGTGCCGATCAGACGGTGACCGTGAAGTATCACGCGCGGCTCGTGGACGGCACGGAGTTCGACAGCACGGACCAGCTCGGGGCGGTTGATGTCGTTCTCTTCAAAATCATCGCTGGCTGGTCCGCAGGAATTCAGACGATGCGTGTCGGTGGAAAAATCCGGCTGCACGTGCCGCCAGCCCTCGGCTTTCCCGATGGCGACGCGGCCATGATGGGAATTCCTCCCGGAGCGACGACCGTCTCCGAAATCGAACTACTCGCAATTAAGGACACGCCGTTCGAAGAGCCGCCCCCGCCACCTGCGCCGACTCCGCCGCCTCCCGAACCGGCGGGTTTTTCGGAGACGCAGATCATCGAGACGTGGGGCTGGTTGCTCGCGCAGGAGCGCGGTGTCGCGCACGTGGAGCTGAACGCGGACGAACGCGTTCGCTTTATCGCGGCGCTGACCGCGGCGCTGGATCGGCGAGCGGAGGATTTCGGTGACGCAAAAATCTACGACGCGGTCGCGCGCCTCGTGGCGGGACGCCGGGAATCCAGGCAAAGGGCGATCCGTGAAAAGCGGCTGGCGGAGAACGCGGCGTTTTTCGAAAAACTGAAGCAGGACCCCGCGGTCGTCGCGCTTCCCAGCGGGCTCTGCTACGAAATCGTGCGGCCGGGGGAGGGCATCGCGCCGCGTGGCGATCAACGTGTTCTGGTGAACTACATCGGGCGCCTGCTTGATGGCACGGTGTTTGATCGGACCGACCCGGAGCTGGGGCCGCTCGAGGTGGATGTGGGCCGCGTCATCGCGGGCTGGACGGAAGGTATTCAGAAGATCGGCACGGGCGGGCGCATCAAACTCTACATCCCTCCGGCGCTTGCGTACGGCGACGTTTCCACCGGCGGCATTCCCGCGGCGTCCCTGCTGATCTTCGACATCGAGCTGCTCAAAATCAGCGATGTCTCGGCGGAGTAAGTCCGGATGAGCCGGATTGGTTGATCTGCGCACAAAAAAGCCGCGGACCTTTCGGTCGCGCGGCTTTGAGTTTGAAAACTAAATCGAAGTTTAGGCTTCGAGCTGAGGGCGGGAGGCCTCGGGCCAGTCGACGTGGAAGAACTTGCCGCGGGGTTTGTCGGTGCGCTCGTAGGTGTG
>CAMLSH010000074.1 GCA_946482625.1 uncultured Opitutaceae bacterium | reverse complement strand
GCTACACCCGCATCTACAAGCTCGGCAAGCGCGCCAGCGACGCCGCTGAAATGGCGCTCATCGAGTTCGTGAAAGCGGACGATCCCGGCTACAAGAAGCGCAAGAAGCCCGCCAAGAAGGGCAAGAAGGCCGCTGCTGCTGAAGCCGCTCCCTCCCCTGAAGCAACGCCTGCCGAAGGCGAAGCCCAAGCCTGAGCGAGCTGCTAGTCAAAAGCTCTCAGTTTCGAAACGCGCCGAAGTCTCTTCGGCGCGTTTTTTGTGCCCCCATTTTTCACAGCTTTTCTCGCAGAGAGTATTCGCGAAGGCCGACTGTGCGGCCGATAGTCCCAAAATTGGGCATGAGAGAAATCGCGGCATATACCAACCCCGAGCAGGCGCACTTGCGGGCACACCCTCAACGAGTGTCTTCAATATGAACCAGGCTCATCGTGAAAAAATGTCCGCGACGGTTCTCTCGGCACGCGGCATTTTCCTCCGCTAGCACTCCGTCATGGATATCGCCACCGCCACCGTCGTTTACTGCCTCCTTGTCGCGGCGCTCTTTCTTGGGCTCTGGATGTTCTATGATCGCCGCGATCATGCGCTCTTTGAACATGCCAGGCGGAAATCCACCTTTCTCTGCGCGCGCTGCAATCACCTCTATGTGGCTGCCGGACAGCCGGAGTCCTGCGAGTGCCCTCGCTGCGGCCAGAACAACGGCAAGCTCCGGTTCTGAGCAACGATTGGCGTCTCCGGAAACCCCTGACGCTAAAGTAGCCGCGACTATTTCTTAACGTGAGCGCCACCGGCCTTGCGAAAGGTGGGCGGCGTTTTTTCATGCAGGCACCCCGCATGGACTCCATGTTCCGCCGCACTCTGTGCATTGTTGGCAGCTTCTTCGCGATGATCCTCGCGCGGGCAAGCGATGTTCCGGCGCCTGCGATTTGGTCCTTCGATAATCTCACCACGTTGGGTGGAACTCCGCTTGAGCTGTGGGGCGCGCCAGTGCTCTCGACCGAGAAACCAACACGGGCCGTCCGTTTCGACGGAAAAGCGGATGGGGTGCTCGTGCCGGGCGTTCCCATCGCGGGGTGGAAAAGCTTCACCATCGAAATCCTGTTTTCACCCGATCCCGACGGCCTGCCGGAGCAGCGATTCCTGCATGTGGAGGACGAAAAAGGCCGGCGCGTGTTGATCGAACTCCGTCTCCTGCCGGACGGACAATGGTGCCTCGACACCTTTTTGTATTCAGATGCCGGGCACCGACTGACGCTTATCGACCGTACGAAGACGCATCCTGCCGGCCGGTGGTATTGGGCTGCGGTTTCCTATGCGGATGGGCGCATGACCCATTTCGTCGAGGCCGTTAAGGAGTGCGAAGGCGCCATCCAGTTTGAGCCGATGGGAACGAGCGGACGCACCTCGCTGGGCGTGCGGCAAAACAAGGTCTCCTGGTTTAAGGGCGCGATCCGCGAGGTCCGGTTTACTCCGGCGACGTTGACTGCGGAAATGCTTCAGCGCGTTGGCGACAAGTGATCGAGCCCGGCTTCCCGAAGCGTCCTTGAATATACGGCAGTGCCGGTCGCGGACGGTACGGGAAACGGAGCGCTCTCGCAGCTTGTCAATCGACTGTTCAGGTGGCCACTTCACGGAGCGTAGCCGCTCAACCCCTCGTCTGTTTTCCCCATGAACCCCTTCGACTCCAGCTTTGGAAACAGCGACGCCATGCCCCGCCGCACCTTTGTCAAAGGTGTCTCCGCCGTCGGTCTTGGCCTCGCACTCGGCGTCAACGCATTCGGCGCTGTCGCGGAGACCCGTCGCCGTCGTTACGCCATCGTTGGCGTTGGCTCGCGCAGCCAGATGTATCAAAACGCGATCGAGAAAACGTATAGAGAGCACGCCGAGCTGGTCGCGATCTGCGACAACAACCCTGGCCGCCTCGAAGTTTCACGCGCGCGCGCACGCGCCAATGGCGCACCCGAACCCAAAGCCTACGCCGCCGCTGATTTCGACCGGATGATCACGGAGACAAAACCTGAGTTTGTCATCGTCACCACCGTGGACGGAACGCACCACGAATATCTCATCCGGGCGATGGAGCTTGGCTGCGACACGATCACTGAAAAGCCGATGACCACGACGGCGGCGAAATGCCAGGCGATCGTCGACGCGCGCAAACGCACCGGCAAAGCCTGTCGCGTGCTCTTCAACTACCGCTACGCGCCACCGCGTTCGCAGGTGAAGGACATCCTCATGAGCGGCGAGATCGGCGATGTGCTTTCGGTCGACTTCCAGTGGCTGCTCAACACCCGCCACGGCGCCGACTACTTCCGCCGCTGGCACGCGCACAAAGAAAACTCCGGTGGCCTCATGGTGCACAAAGCGACCCACCATTTCGATCTCGTGAACTGGTGGCTCGGCGCGATGCCCGAGACCGTCACTGCGATGGGCAAACGCGAATTCTACACGCCCGCGATGGCGAAACGCTTCGGACTCGAAAGCGATCACGAGCGCTGCCTCACCTGCCCGGAAAAGAAAAAATGCGGCTTCTACATGGACATCGCGGCCGCACCCAAGCTCAAGGAGCTCTATCTCGATCAGGAGAAATACGACGGATATTTCCGCGACCGCTGCGTGTTCCGCCCGGATATCGACATCGAGGATACGATGAACGTGGCCGTTCGCTACGACAATGGCGTGACGCTCGGTTATTCCCTGAACGCCTTTAACTCCTGGGAGGGTTATCAGATCGCCTTCAACGGGACCAAGGGCCGGCTGGAGCACTCCATCGTCGAGCAGATCTACGTGAACGGAGTGGAAACCGTTCAAGGCGGCATCGCCGATGGGGGCGTCAAAACGCGGGTCATTCCGCTGCGGGCCGCCGCGCGCCACATTGAACCTTGGAGCGGGGTCGGCGGTCACGGCGGTGGCGATAAGGTGATGCTCGACGACATCTTCCTGCCCAACCCGCCCGCCGATAAATACCTCCGCGCTGCCGACGAACGTGCAGGCGCGGCGTCCATCCTCATCGGTATCGCGGCCAATCGTTGCTTTGAAACCGGTGCGCCCGTGACCATTGGCGATCTCGTGAAAAACCTTGGCCGCCCCGATTACGCGCCGATGCCATTGCGCACCGGTCCGCTGCCGATGCCCGGAGTCTGAAGGTGGTCCGCGCCGTCCCTGGCGCGTTTTTGCCGTCGCCTGCATGTGTGCGTTGCTGGGCGTTCCGCATCGCTCAGCGCGCCGGGATGGCCCGCTCTACCTCGATCAACGCCGGGCGTCCTTTGCGTTTCGCGCGTCGCGCGTTACGGTCCGAACATGCGCACCGAACGTGATTCCATGGGCGAGATGCCTGTCCCCGAAGACGCCTTGTACGGCGCTTCTACCCAGCGGGCTGTTTTGAATTTCCCCATCAGCGGCCACCCTATGCCTCCCGCGTTCATTCGCGGCCTCGGTCTCGTGAAACTCGCGTGTGCCGCCGCCAACACCGAACTCGGCCTCCTGAGTGCCGAGAAGAACGCGTTGATCCAGCAGGTGGCGCACGAGTTGTTGCAGGGAAAACTGGTCGAGCATTTCCCCGTCGATGTTTTCCAAACGGGTTCCGGCACCTCGACCAACATGAATGCGAACGAGGTCATCGCCAATAGAGCGAGCCAGCTTTCTGGAAATCCCATCGGCTCGAAAACGCCGCTGCATCCGAACGACGACGTCAATCTCGGTCAGTCCTCCAACGACGTCATCCCCACCGCCCTCCACGTTTCCGTTGCGCTCGCGTTGCACGAACGTCTGCACCCGGCCTTGAAGCACCTGCATGCCGCACTCCACGTGAAGGCCGGCGAGTTCGGCGACCTCGTCAAGATCGGGCGTACCCATCTGATGGATGCGACGCCGATGACGCTCGGGCAGGAGTTCTCCGGTTATGCGGCTCAAGTCGCGAAAGCTGCGGTGCGCGTTGAGAAAGCGATCGTGGCGCTGCGCGAGCTCGCCATCGGCGGCACTGCGGTGGGGACCGGCATCAACTGTCATCCTGAGTTTGCCGGGAAAGTCTGCCGCATCCTGACCGAGAAAACCGGCGTGCTCTTCTACGAGGCCCACAATCACTTCGAAGCGCAGGCTGCTCGCGACGATGCCGTCGAGGTCGCCGGGCAGCTCACCGCCATCGCCGCTTCGCTCACCAAGATCGCCAACGACATTCGCCTCCTCGCGTCGGGCCCGCGCAGCGGACTGGAGGAAATCCGTCTACCCTCCACGCAGCCGGGCAGCTCGATCATGCCGGGAAAAGTGAACCCGGTGATGAGCGAGATGCTCGTGCAGGTCTGCATCTATGTGCAGGGGCTCGCTCAGATGGTCTCGGTTTGCGGACGCGACGGACACTTCGAGCTTAACGTCACGATCCCCCTGATCGCGTACTCGCTCCATGAGGCGATTCACTGCCTCTCGAACGGTGCACGCGTTTTCGCCGATCGGTGCGTGAGCGGTATCGAAGCCGATGCGGTTCGTTGCCGCGAACTGGTGGACCGGTCGCTTATGCTCGTGACCGCGTTGAATCCATATATCGGTTACGACGCGGCGGCGGCGGTTGCGAAGGAGGCGTTCGCGAAAAACAAGACGCTGCGTGAGGTCGTCCTCGAAAGGGGCCTCCTCGACGCCGCCACGCTCGACCGGGCGCTCGACCCAGCCTCGATGACAAGGGCCGGCGAGAGTTCCCTCGCAGGTGGCGGCTGAGTTTTACCGGGCAGGGTGGGGCACCCGGGTGGCAAGCAGACTCGCCGGATGTGCCCTCGATCCATGCCTGACCGCCCAAAAACTCCGCGACCAATGACGGGAACAGGATTGGCGAGTAGTGTTTCAAGCTCTCTCGCATGCCGCATGGCCGCCTCGGAATTCACGATCCTGTCCCTCTTGCTCCCCGCCCGCAGCTTGGCCGTCCGCGGCAAATCCCCGCGGGTGTCGTGGGCGGCGCGACTGTTTTTGTGCGCCTTGCGTCCGGTCGTTGCAGTCTGCATCGTCCCGCGCAAACCCATGCCTTTTGCGAAGATTTTTGTGGTAGTTAAGAAATGGATGCTGGTGACCGCGCTGATGTCGATAGCCGGGGCGACGACGCTGCGCGCTCAGGCGAACGCGATGGGCCAGCCGGCGCCGTTTTTCCCGCGCGCGACCTCCGCGGCACCCGGTCCGGGGCTTTCGCTAGAACTCGAAGCGCGCCGCGCCCTCAACCTCGGCCTCACCTCGATCGCAGCGTCGCTCTACCAAGATATTTTCAATGACCCCGCCACAACTCCGACGGTGCGAGACCGCGTAGCCATCGATCTGGCCACGGCGCTCATCGAGGAGGATCGCATCGCGGACGCGGCGCAGGTCTTGAAGGCGTTTTCCGGTCAGCCAACACCGGCAGTGCGTTTGCGCCTCGCCATGATCGCGGTGCGTGAGCGGCGCTACGATGACGCACGGAAAGAGGCGCAATCGCTCAATCCCGACGAACTCGCGCCTTACGATCGCGGCTGGCTTTTCTTTTTGCGCGGTCAGCTCGCGCAACTCGCCGCCGACGGTTCGCAGGCCACCGCGTTTTTTCAACAAGCGGAGGAGTCGGCCGGTGCCGCAGGCTTGGAGGCGCAGAAGGCGTGGTTTCTCTTGGCTAGGCTGCGGCTGGACCTTCTGTCGGGTACTGCTTCGGACCGTAATTTGATGGCATGGGAAAAAATTATCGCGAGTCATCCGGGAAGTGCCCAAGCGTATCGCGCCACCAGCGAACTGGCGGTAGGTCTGGCTCAGTTGGGTCAGCGTCCCCGGGCCATCAAGCTTTTGCAGGATCAGCTGGGGTTTTTGAACAAAAGTGAACGCAAGGTTATTGACGAATGGCAGCTGCTCCTCGGGCTGATCGCGGGGCCGGAAGAAAGCGCCGGCTGGGTCGCCCTGCGAAATCTTTTGCTCAAATCCACCGACCGCGACCGTCAACGAGTCGCGCTTCGTCTGCTCGCGCGCGCATCCCAGGCCGGCGCGCGGCGCGAAGATTTTCGCAAGCTGCTCGACGAGCTGATCAAGGACCCGAATCCGCATCCCATTCTTGAATACCTGCTACTTTTTCGCGCCCAAACGACGATCACGGGCACCGCGGAAACGCGATACACCGCGGCCGAAGACGACGCCATGCGCCTGCTGATGGAGTTTCCCAATTCGCCCTTGAAAGCGGCCGCATTGGGCGTGCGCATCACGGCGGCGTGGGAACAAAGCCGCTATCGCCAGGCCGCGACTCTGGCCGCCGAGGCGCGCTCCATATTACCCGCCGGGCAGACCCGCGCGCAGCTAGGCGTGTTGTTGGCGGAGGCGTATTTCCGAGCCGCGGAAGCGGGTAACTCGCCTGCGGACTATCGCACGGCTGCCGATGCTTACGGCGCTACGCTCGCGGAAGTTCCGGCCGGCGTGCCGGTGGGCGATTTGATGTTCCAGCGCGTGCTCGCCGCCATCAACGCCGGACAGCTCGATATCGCGGAGAACATTCTCGACGAACTCGCCCGCGATCCCCGTTTGGAGGCCTCTTATCGCTGGCAGATGGAGTGGAATCTGGCGCGCGCGCTCCAAGCTGCGAATGCCGCGCCCAAAGCGTACGAGCGCGTGAACAGCCTCCTTACGAACGCGTTTGCCGCCGCCAGTCTGCCCGCGGATTTGCGAGCGAGCATGGCCTGGTTGCAGGTGCGGCTCGCGTACGAAAATAACGATCCGGTGCGAACCCTCACGCTCGCTGAGGCGTTGGCGGGTTCTCTCGACGGCGTGACGCCTTCCCTCAAGAACGCGATCGCGAGCAACGCGCTGCTGTTGCACGCGCAAGCTGGCTTCGCGCTGAAAGATCCCGACCGCAGAAAAGCGGCATTAGAGCAGTTGAGAAAACTGCGCGCGGATTACCCGGCTTCCGACTCCGCCATTTATTCGTACATCGTCGAGGCCGACGCCGCCGATGCGGATGGATTGGTGTTGGACGCGCAGAAACTCGTGGTCGATCTCGCCGACAAGTTTCCGCAAAGCGACTACGCGCCTTACGCGCTTTATCGCGCTGCGCTCTACGCCGAACGTCGCGGCCCCGACCGGCAGTATTATGAAGAGGCGAATAAAATTTTGGAGGATTTGGTGACGAAGTACCCCAACGACCCGCTCGTGTTCTACGCGCGTCTCAAGCAGGGCAATCTCTTGCGTGACATGAACGAATATGGCCGCGCCCGCACGCTCTACAGCAGTCTGGTGAACACGTATAAAATCTCCCAATTCGCGGACGCGCTTTCCGCCGAGCTCGCGCTGGCGGACACCGAGGCGACGTTGGCCGCATCCGACCCTGCGCGAGCCAGCGACGCGGCGGCCATTTACGAGCGGCTCTACGATCTGGCCTCGGCACCACCCGATCTGCGTGTCGAGGCGGGACACAAACTCGGAATCTATCGCGCTGACCGGGAAAGTCCGAAGCGCGCGTATGATGTTTGGTGGCCGATGATCGAGGCGTTTGTCCTCGACGACGCCAAGGCGGCGAAACTCGGCGCCAACGGCCGCTGGTGGATGACGCGCACGATTTTGAAACTCGCCGAACTTCAGGAGAGACAAGACGAGCCGCGCGAAGCCCGGCGTTTGTACGAACTCATCATCGAGAAAAATCTCCCCGGTCTTTCCCACGCCAACCGCGGGCTTGCACGCACGGGCGGGAAACCGAAGGCCGGCGCGGTCGCTCCCTGATTTTAGGCATTTACGCCCCAACACGAAAACAGTCTAACGTTCGCTTAACCCAATGTCCGGTTTCGATTTCAGCCTTTTCACCCACGGTGGCCCCATGCTGGTGGTTTTGGTGCTCATGGCCGCGGTCGTGATTGTGTTGTTCCTGGAGCGCACGCTGTACCTGCACCGCGGCCAGATTCGCTCAAAGCCGTTTCTCGACGGCATCAAAAACACGTTGGAGCGGCGCCGTCTCGTCGAAGCGGTCACGCTGTGCGAAGAAACGCCCGGCCCCGTCGCCGCCGTGGTGAAGGCAGCCTTGAGCAATGCCGGGGAAAGCGCGGAAAAAATGCGCTTCGCCGTCCAAGAGGCCGCAGTGGTCGAAATCCCCGCGCTGGAACGCCGGCTCGGAGCGATCGCCGCCGTCGCGCAGGTTGCGCCGCTGGTGGGGTTGCTCGCAACTTTGCTGGGCATGATCACGACATTTCACGCCTTCATGCAGGGCGGACATTATGCGACCGCCAATGCGCTGGCCGACGGCATGTGGCAGGCGTTGATCGGCACGGCGGGCAGTCTGCTCGTCGCCATCCCGTCGCACCTCGCGTGGCATTTCCTCACGGGCCGCGTACGTTCGCTGGTGCGCGATGTGGAATGGGCTGGTAACGAGATCATGCAGTATTTGCTCACCGACTACCAGAGCGGTGGAAGCGTTGAGCCGGAAAAGGTGTCAGTGCCACCCCGTCCAGCGGTCGCCGCAACCTCGCAGGCCAAAGCGTCATGATCACGCATCCGCTCGATCTCGCCTCCCAGCTTCGCCGCGCGCCCCGCAATTTCGACTGGGTGTTCTACGTCAACTTTGCGCTGATCGCGTTGTTCTTCGTTCTGTTCGGATCGCGTTTCGTTCTGTCGCCGGCCTTGGCGGTGGACGGTGCGGATATCGAGCTCTCGACCGTCCCGGAGGGCACGGTGGCGCTCTCGGCCAGCACGCTCGTGATCAGCGTGAAATCCAACGGCCAGATCTTCGTCGATCCGAACGGGCTGGTGAGCGAGGAGCAGTTGCGCGTGTGGCTGGCCGGCCGCGCGAAACGTTCGCCAGGTGCGACTGTTCTGATCCGTCCGGACCAGGCGGTGCGTTTCGAAGAGGTGGCGAAAATCACGGTGGCGGCGAAAGAAGTGGGATTGTTTCCCACCATTGCGTTTAGGACGGAAAAGGCCGGAGCAGGGGAGTGATGAAACTTCCGCTTGAAGGACGCTGGCTCTGGCTCGCGGTGGCGATCGCCGCAGTCTTCGCGGGAGCGTTGGTGTTGGCCGTTCGTTTTATCAGCCTCCCGACGCCACCGGCCGCGACGTCGGCAACGAACAACACGGTGGAGCGCCGCGTCCGAGGAATCGGCCTCGCTCCCATGGACGGCCGCGCGGGCAGCGAACTCCAACGGGAGCAGGCCCTGCTCGATCCCGACCCTCTTTTTTTGCCAACCGAATTCAACGCGAGCCAGCCGCGGCTGCCCGAGATCATCCGTCGCGAGCCCGGCGCGTCGTTTCAACCGGTGGCTGCGAAATATGCGTTCAGCTACGCCGAGGCGCCCATCGCTTTCCCTGAAGTATTGACGGTTCCGCCGCGACCGGTGGATTCGCTGACCTATGGCCACGAGCAGAATCCCTACGAGGTACTGGGCCGCTTTGCGCGTGAAGAGTCCCCACTGCCAGCGCGACTGGCCATCATCGAAGTGGTGCAAGCCAGCACGGGCCGCGTCGTTCTTTCCACGCCGCTCACGACCGCCGACGCTCCGCCTCAAGTGGTCACCGCTGACTGGCCACCGCTCGAACTGCTGGCGGCTGTCGATGTTACTGGCTTGATCGGCACGCCGGTACTCACCCGCAAATCCGGCATCGAGGCGGTCGACAAATTTTTCAGAAGTTATCTCGCCAAGCAGTTCCACTTGGGGGAACGTCTTCCTCCCGGTTTATACATGCTTCGCGTCGGGCCATAGGATTTTAGGAGAAAGGGCTAATTTGCTGTTGACGGAGAAAATCCCGGTCACCACGTTCTCCGCTCTTTTTCACGTTTTTTGACCCATTTCCTAGGTTCGCCCAGATAGCTCAGCTGGTAGAGCACGTCCTTGGTAAGGACGAGGTCGCCGGTTCGAATCCGGTTCTGGGCTCCAGGTCAACGTCGGTGACTTCTCCGACGTAAAATCAGAGGTCAATTCTCATCTAACTCCCAACGTTTAAACTCCATGGCTAAAGGCACATTCGAACGCAAGAAACCGCACGTCAACGTAGGCACCATCGGCCACGTCGACCACGGTAAAACCACGCTCACCACCGCAATCCTCGCGGTGCAGGCTCGTAAAGGGCTCGCGGAGGTTAAGACCTACGCGGACATCGCCAAGGGTGGTACCCTGCGCGACGCATCCAAGATCGTCACCATCGCAGTCGCCCACGTGGAGTATGAGTCCGACAAGCGCCACTACGCTCACGTCGACTGCCCCGGCCACGCCGATTTCGTCAAGAACATGATCACGGGCGCCGCTCAGATGGACGGCGCGATCCTCGTGGTCTCTGCTGCCGACGGCCCGATGCCCCAGACCCGCGAGCACATCCTTCTCGCCCGTCAGGTCGGCGTTCCGAACATCGTCGTCTTCCTCAACAAGGTCGACCTCATCGATGACAAAGAGCTCCTCGACCTCGTCGAGATGGAAATCCGCGAGCTCCTCAGCAAGTACCAATTCCCTGGCGATACCGCCACGATCGTTCGCGGTTCCGCGACGGCCGCTCTCGAAAACAAGCCCGAAGGCAATCAGGCCATCACCGACCTGATGACCGCCATCGACAAGGACATCCCTGAGCCTGTCCGCGAGATGGACAAGCCCTTCCTGATGTCTGTTGAAGACGTCTTCTCGATCACCGGCCGCGGCACCGTCGCCACCGGTCGTATCGAGCGCGGTGTTGTCAAAGTTAACGACACCATCGAGATCGTCGGTCTCCGCGACACCGTCACCTCCGTGGTGACCGGTATCGAAATGTTCCGCAAGCTGCTCGATAGCGGCCAAGCCGGTGACAACGTCGGTATCCTCCTCCGCGGTATCGACAAAGACGGTATCGAGCGCGGCCAGTGTCTCGCCGCTCCGAAGACGATCAAGCCCCACAAAAAGGCCAAAGCCGAAATCTACTGCTTGTCCAAAGAAGAAGGTGGCCGTCACACGCCCTTCTTCAATGGCTACCGTCCTCAGTTCTACTTCCGCACGACGGATGTGACTGGCGTCGTCAATCTTCCTACCGGCGTTGAGATGATCATGCCCGGCGACAACATCGCTGTGGAAATCGACTTGATCGTCCCGATCGCCATGGAGAAGACCCAGCGCTTCGCCATCCGCGAAGGCGGCCGCACCATCGGTGCCGGTCGTATCACCGACATCATCGAATAAGGTCGTTCAGCATTTGTTTAAATGACCCGCCGAGGCCTCTACCGGGGCCTCGGCTGCGTCGTCTAAAAGACAAAAACCACAGGCGTGTAGCTCAATTGGTAGAGTAGCGGTCTCCAAAACCGTTGGTTGGGGGTTCGATTCCCTCCGCGCCTGCCAAA
>CAMLSH010000073.1 GCA_946482625.1 uncultured Opitutaceae bacterium | reverse complement strand
CGGCAGATAAGTCGAGCCGGGCTGGGTGACGTAGCGGTTACAGTCCCACTTCACGTAGGTGATTCCTGGATTTGGAGCGAGGGTGTCGTCGATGACCTTGAGGACGTGTGTCTTCACCTCGGGGCGGGTGAGATCGAGGATGAGCTGGTTGCGGCCGAAGGTGAGTTCGCGCTTCGGCTGGCGGATGACCCAGTCCGGGTATTGCTCGAAAAGCTCGCTGGCCGGGTTGACCATCTCGGGCTCGATCCAGATGCCGAAACCGGTGCCTCGTCCGGCGGCCTCTCGGGCGAGATACGAAAGACCTTGAGGGAGTTTTTTCGCGTCGACCTGCCAGTCGCCGAGGCCGGCGCGGTCGTTGTTGCGCGGGTGTTTGTTTCCGAACCAACCGTCATCGAGGAGGAAGAGATCCACGTTGAGTTCCTTCGCGCCGTCGAAGAGCGAGACGATTTTGGCTTCGTCGAAGGTCATTCCGGTTGCCTCCCAATTGTTCAGCAAAACCGGCCGTGGCTTCGCTCCTTCGCGAATGCCGTACCGTTTCGCCCATCGATGGAAATTGCGGCTGACTTGTCCTTTACCCTCATCGCTCCACGTGAGAAGCATTGCGGGCGTGACGAAGGTTTTTCCTTTCGGGAGGCGGTACTCGGACGCGAACGGGTTGATGCCGCAGAGCGCGCGCAGGCGGTTGTTCCAGTCGAGATCGAACGCGAATTGGAAATTGCCGGACCATGCGAGCGTGCCGCCGATGACCTCGCCGGTGTCTTCGTGCGCGGGACCATCGAGCGAGAGCAGGAAGGACGGGTTGCGCATCTGGTGCGCGCGGACGCCGATCTTGGAATCGAGAATCTTCACACCGGGCGTGAGCCGCTCTTCGCTCAGCTCGGCTTCGCGCATGTAGTTGCCCTGAAACTGCGTGAGCCAATAGGTGTCGGCCTTCAGGGCGGGCGCGGCAGAAGCGAAGCGTGCGAGCACGATGGGCGATGACTCCTCGTGGGAGATTTCCATCCATTGCTCGATGACGTTTTCGGATCGATGAGCGCGAAAGCAGAGAGTGACGAAAAGCGGATAGGCGGGATCGCGGAGTTTGATGCGCGTGAGGTTGATGTTGGCGTCGCGCGAATCGGCGGCGACTTCATGGCTCACATAGGCGAGCTCGGTCGAGGTGTTGCCGTCGGCGTGAACCACCTGAAGGGCGGGCTCGAGGAGATACCCGTTGCCGGCGGGAGGATGCAGTTCGTCTTCGCGCGCGGGCGTTCGGCTGAGAGACGGGGCGGAGGTCTTGGGACTTCCGTAACCTAGTTGGTAGATGCGGCCGTCTTTTGCGGCGAGCAGTCGGAGGGCGGATTTCTCCGTCGAGATCGTGACTAGCTGCGGCTCAGCGGCGCGCAGCAAACCAAACATCAACGGAAGGATGAGCAGGAGGCGGGGCAGGAGTGTCATCGGGGTGGCCGCAAGCTGCCGTGAGCAGCGCGAGTTTGAAACGATGCTTTCGATTGGCGCGGTACGAAAGCAACCGATGACTTATATGGTTAATTCATCCTTCGCGGCGATCAGTTGGACGGCGAGGGGCGTGGGTTTCACGATATAAGTGAAAGGTGGATTACCCAATCTCCAGAGGCCGTTGATCCTCACGGCGCTCTTTGCCCGCTTCCCCTCCACCTATCCACCGTCCTTATGAGTATCAGAAAATATGCCTTCAGCTTTGTCGTTTCGGTTGCGCTGGCTCTTTCCGCGAGCCGGGCCGCGCCCGAGCCGGTTGCCGTCACACTCGCTCTTGGGGAACCGGGAGCCGCGCTGCCGGCTGACTTTACCGGTTTCAGCTACGAAAGAAATCAACTGCTCCCCGGACCTGATGGCGTGCGGTACTTCCGGCCGGACAACCACGAGCTGATCGAACTTTTCCGCACGCTCGGCATCAAGAGCCTCCGTATTGGCGGCAATACATCCGATCGCGATGCGACCGCCGAGCCGCAGGCCGCCGATTTCGAAAGTCTGTTCGCCTTCGCGAAGGCTGCCGACGTGAAGGTCATCTACAGTCTCCGCATGCTCCACGCTGATCCCTTGGCAGAAGCGAAAACGGCCAAGTATCTGACGGACAATTACGGGACGCTCATCGATTGTTTCTCCATCGGGCAGGAAGCCAGCGCGTACCCGGTTGAAAAAGTCGACTCGCGTCCGGCGGGTGAGCGCATGGGCGGCGTGGCGGAGAAATATCCGTACGCCACCTTTCGGACGGAGTGGAGACGCTTCCAGGAAGCGATCGTAGCCGCGGTGCCCGATGTGCGCTTGTGCGGTCCCACCGTCCACAACCATGCGGACTGGGCGCGGCAGTTCATGGAGGATTTTGGCCCGGCTGACGGAGTGACTTTAATCACCAAGCATCTCTATCCAGGCGGAGCGGGAGGCAAGGTGCCGACGCCGGAGATCGGGCGCGACCGCATGCTTTCGGAAACATTTACGGCGGCTTACCAGAAGCTTCACGACGGATTTGTGCCGATGGCGGCGGCCAAGGGACTGCCGTACCGGCTCGAAGAAACGAATAACTATTTCAACGGTGGCGCGGAGAACGTGAGCAACACCTATGCGGCTGCGCTGTGGGGACTCGATTATATGTATTGGTGGGCTAACCACGGCGCGGCCGGAATCAACTTTCACACGGGCGATCGCGTCGCCGCCGGCAGTACGCTGCAAGCTGCGCGGTACGCGGCATTCGTCACCATGCCCGGCGGCTTCGAGATCCGGCCGCTCAGCTATGGGATGAAAGCGTTTGAGCTCGCCGGAACGGGAACGCTGATCCCCGTGAACGTAGACGCAGGAGCCGGCGGACTAAACCTCACTGCTTATGCGACGCGCGCCGCAAACGGGGAAATCACCGTGGCAGTTGTTAACAAGGAATACGGTCAGAACGGCCGTGCAGCGAAGGTGCGCGTGACGCTTGGCGCAGGTTATCGCCAACCGCGCGTCGTGACGCTTTCCGTTCCCGGAGGCGATGTGGCCGCGAAACAAGGCATCACATTGGGCGGCGTCGAGATCGAGAAAGGCGGCTCGTGGCACGGCCGGTGGACAGAGCTGCCTGAGCTCGATGCCGCGGGCACTCTTTCATTCGACGTCGCCGCGGCCACCGCCATGCTTGTGCGTTGTTCGGTCAAGTGACGCGGGGGCGAGGAGCGCACTAGCCGGCTTGCGGCTGTGCCTGCTTGAGAGAATCGCGCGTGCGGAAAAATGTTCCGCGTTCGCTGCGAGCTTTAGGAAACGGCTAGATCAAGGGGACCAACCGACCTGATCTTGCCGTCCCCCGACTCACGCACAACGAACGCGGGTAAGGGTAACTAAGAGAGAGGATTCAGGACGCAGCGTCCTTGGCCGAATCGAGCACGCCTTTAGATTGAGAGGGCGCGATTTCGCCCTCGATCTCGATGCAGAGAACCGGCGCCAGACCGGCCGGCAGCCTGGCAGGCAGGGTGATGCTGATCGGCTCGCTCTTGTCGCGCTGGATGGCGAGCGGCGTGCGCGTGGGATCGGCGAGAAGATACGCTTTGACGACTTTGTTTTTGAATACAGGCAGCGTGAAGCGTCTGTCGGTAGGCGCTTGCAGGAGCGTGAAGAAGAGTTTTCCGGGCT
Organism: uncultured Opitutaceae bacterium; assembly: GCA_946482625.1. The sequence goes on along the minus strand of CAMLSH010000073.1, from coordinate 7,739 downwards.
TGGTGGTGCAGCGCCAGTCGTTGCGCTCGACCCAGAGCGGCCGGCCCTCGGCGTCTTTCTTCGTGGCGTCTTCATAACCGAATTCGTCGCCGAAAGGCGAAGCGCCGGCGTCGTAAATCGCTTCGGCATTCTGCGAGGTCCAAGCGCCGACTTCGCGGAGGATGCGGACGGACTCGGTGGGGATCTCGCCTTCGGCGGTCGGACCGACGTTGAGGAGGTAGTTGCCGCCTTTGCTGACGATGTCGGCGATGTTGCGCACGACAGTGGCGGGGCTCTTCCAATCTTGATCGAACTGGTTGTAGCCCCAGTGGCGGTTGAGCGTCATGCAGACTTCAAACGACTCGGCGAGTTTGCCGCCAGGAATGCGTTGCTCGGGGGTGCCGTAGTCCGCGGGGATGCCGCCGCGATTGTTGATGAGCGCGGCGGGTTGGAGCGTGTTGATGGTTTTGCGCAGTTCTTCGCCGCGCAACAGGGCGCCGCGGTCGGCGTTGAGAAAGGAGCCGCCGCCATCGAACCAGACGATGCCGATGGGGCCGTAATTCGTGAGGAGTTCACGGATCTGGCCGTGCATGTAGTCGGCATATTTGGAGACGTCGGCGTTAGGCTTCGGCGCTCCGTGGAATCCGCGCATCGAATACTGCACGGGGAACTCGGGGTGGTACCAGTCGGGCAGTGAATAGTAGACGCAGAAGATGATTCCGGCTTCGCGGCAGGCGGCGGCGAGTTCCTTCAACGGGTCACGTTTGAAGGGCGACGCGTCGATGATGTCGTAGGAGGTGAGCTTTGAATCGTAGAGGCAGAAGCCGTCGTGGTGCTTGGCGGTGACGACGAGATATTTCATGCCGGCGGATTTCGCGACATCGACCCAGGCCTTGGCGTCGAACTTCACCGGGTTAAATTGTCCCGCGAGTTTCGCGTACTCGGCGGCGGGAATGTTTTCCTGAAGCATGATCCACTCGCCACGATCTTTGCTTTCGCGGCCGGGCCACTGGCCGGCTGGGATCGAATAGAGGCCCCAGTGAATGAAGAGACCGAGACGGGCGTCGCGAAACCACGCGAGGCGAGCGGCTTGTTTTTCGTCGAGTGGGACGACGGGAGACTGGCCGTGGTGACGCGCGGGCGCGGCGGAGGCACACGTGACGGAGGCGATTGCGGCGGCGAGAAAAAGAGTGAGGCGGCTTTTCATGGAAGAGGACGTGTCGGAGGAGCGAGTTGTGAGGACATCGCAGTTGGTCGTGAGGAGGGACTGGACCCGAGATCCAGTCCCTCGACTATCAGGCGAGTGTCTGAAGCGATCAGAAGTCGATCGAGTTGGTCCAGGTGATCACCCGCGGCTGGGCGGAGTAGCGTGCAGACAGGTTTGTCCCGAGGCTGGCGTTCGGAACGACGAGGACTTTGTAGTGATTGAGCGCGTTGCGGGCGTTCAGCTGGGTCGTCCAGGTGGCGTTTTTTCCAAAGAGCGGGAGGCCTTTGATGCTGTATCCGATGCCGACGTTGAAAACGGTCACGCTCGGGTAGCGATAGAGCACGCGTGTCACCCGGGTCGCGGCGGTGCTGCCGGTCGCGTCGGGGTAGTTCGTGTAGTACGCGCGGTTCTTCATGTACGTCTGCACGTCGGCGAAGACGCTGATGCCTTTCACGAAGCCGGTGGTGAACTTGTATTTGTTTTGGAAGTTAAACGTGTACTCGTTGAAGCCCACGTTCTTTTCCCCGGAGTAAAAGATCGGCACGGTGCCGTTCGCATACGGGCTGGTGAAGTTATACTGCACAGCGGAGATCGGCAGGCCGGTGACGCGGGTGGCGGCGGAACCGCGAGCGGGGTCGACCGCCATGAGAACGGTGCGAAGCGTGGTATTCTGGATACGGCCGGATGTCGCGTCAGGGTTGGCGTAGTACGGATTGGTCGATGAGTTGATCATGGCCAGAGTCAGTGCGGTGTCTTTTGGATCGGTGGGAAGAACGCCGCCCGCGCCGTTGACCATCAGCGGCGTGCCATCCTGGTAGGTGACCGTGCCGGCGGAGTTGAGGTAGAACTGGTCGTTGTAGTTCTGCTGGTAGACGACGTCGCTGGAGATTTCTCCATCCATGTGGACGATCTTCATGCGCATCGTCCAATTGCGGATCGGTTCAGCCGAGAGTGTGAACTCCTGGGAACTCAACGTGCGGTCGATGTTTACGCGTTGGTTGGCGCTGGTGCCGCCGACGCGGCCGTTGATGCCGTCTGGATTGATCGCGTCGCGGAAGGCGGTGCCGGCGTCTTTGTTTTCGTTCAAGGTCTTCGTCGACGGGTTGTAGCTCAGTTGGGCAGAGAGACGGCCGTCCAGCCAATCGGCTTTGAGCCCGAGCTCCGGCGAGAGATTCTGCGCTTCGGGGTTTTTCAAGGGACGACCCAGAATGTCGCTGGTGCTGGCTTCCGCCTGCTCGGATGTACCGACGACGGCGAATCCACGCAGCCATGACAGGATGCGCGCGTTGATACCGGCCTGATATCCAGCGTGATAGTCCTTGGGGGTGAGGGTAACGTTTCCGAAGCCCGCACCGACGTTCATGGTTTCGAAACGGGTGAGGCTGTAGCCCACAAGCGTGGTGAGACGACCGTCGGCCCAATCGGTGAAGTTGGCGAAATAGACATTGCCGCTATGCGTTTCGCCGCCGCGGTTCCAGTTTCCGGTGAAGGTGTTCGCGGCCGGATTGAGGTTCGGGACGAGGCCGAAGGGATTGTTGGGCGCGATGTACGAGTCGCGGGAGTAGATGCGAGGATCGAGGACGTAGTTCTGGCCATTGTACGTGATGCGTTTGGTGCCTGGGCGAAACAGGGGTTTCGTCGGGATGCTTTGCTGCACCGGGAAATAGACGTTCGAGAGCGGCGCGCGGCCGTAGTCGGGCCGTGTGAAATCCGGGGTCGTATCATAGGTGGCGCCGCCGTCGGAGCTGTAGAGCACATTGAAGTTCTCGTCGGCGCGGTAGTAGACCTGTGCGATACCGCTGCTGCCGAAGGCCGGGCCGCGATGGAAGGCCTGCCCGCCAAAGGCAGTCTGCGATTTGCCTCTTAACTTCCAGAAATTGAAGTCCGCTTCGTGGACGAAGGACAGGCGCACGCCCTTGTTGCGGTCGCGCTGTTCGTTGACCTGCACGGGCGCGCCGATCGCGACGGCGGTTTCGTTGAAAGGATTCGCGCCGAATTTAGTGTTTAAGGTGACGCCGTCCGGGAAAAAGCTCCCGCGACCTGGAAGCAGATTGCGACCGTCGGTGGCACGAAGATCGGTGGTTTCCGTGTAGATACCGACGAGCTGCGCAGAGAAGCCGAAGGGGAGTTTGGTCTCCACGATCATCTGGTTCCAGTGGGTCTCGATCTGTTCGTTGGAGAACCACGCGGCAGCCGACTCGAGATTTCCGTAGGTCACCGGTTCGTTATAGAGCCGGATATCGCTGACCTGATTGGTCAGCACGAGGTAGCGGGCGTCCTTGTTGAGGCGGGGATCTCCGGGGGCGAGGAAGTTGTTGAGGTTTGGCTTAAAACCGACCCTGGCGTCGTTGTCGGTTTTCTCGGTCGAGAAACGAATGGTCGTGTCGTGCCACGGGCGGAACGCGACCTGTGCGTAGATGCCGTACATCTCACCACCGAGACGAAAGCGGTTGGTGCGGTTGTCGGCGCCGAGCAGCGCGACACGCGCCGCAACCTTTTCGCGACCGTAGTTGTGGTCCACCATGGCGCGCTTCGTGCCGTACTGGTCGACGACAAACCGGATCATCGTTTTCCGTCGGCCGAACTGGGCGCGTTTGGAGACGGAGTTGATCACACCGCCACCGCCAACGGACCCGTAGAGGAGTGACTGAGGCCCCGAAATAACGTCGATGCGTTCGGTTGAAAAGTTGTCGGTGCTGCCGGACGCGGTGCGGGCGTTATTGGGAACACCGATAAAGCCGTCACGCTTGATTTCACCCGCACTGACGCCGCGGATACTGAGGCCTTGTCCGCCGTCGCGATCACCGGGGGCGAAGAGGCCGGCGTTGGGATTGTTCGAGGAGGCGGTGATGGTGCCGGCATAGCCGGTCAACGCGTCTTCAAGCGAGGTCGCGCCGATGTCGTCCATGAACGCTTGCGTGAAGACTTCCGCGGTGGCGGGAACCTTGGCGAGATCCATGCGGAACGCGGCGAGCGAGTTGGACTGGAACGCGCCGTAGCTGTTGTCCCGGCTCTGGGAGACCTCGAAGGTGTTGAGGAGAATCGTTTCGTCCTCGGAGGTTGGGGTGGTGGGCGTCGTTCCGGCGGTGGGGGCGGTCTGGGCTGAAAGTCCAGATGCGGTGGCGAGCAGGACTGCGGCGGCGAGGCGCGCGCGACGGGCTGAATGTGTGCTGATCATGGTTTGGGTGGTGTAGGTTTACGCTGACTACGGGCAGGCTGGTCGGCCCGCAAAGGGGTGGCCCGGGGGGCCGGCGCTTCGCCGACATCCCCAGGGTGAATGGGGCGAATCAGAACGAGCCGCTGATGCCGGCGGTGTAGGTGACGCCGAGATTGTTCTCGATATGGAGCTGGCTCCACTCGGGCGCGTTCTGGACGACGCGAATGCGGGTCTTGTGCGCGTTGGTGACGTTGCGGCCGGAGAGGAAGAGCTTGGCCCATTTGGTCAGGGCGAACTCCATGCTGAAATCGACGGTGGTGTACGGCGGATAGTAGCGATGGCCTTCGAAGCCGGCAGCGTCGTCTCTTTGCCGATACACTTTTCCGTTGCGAACCAAGCCGGCATTTACGCTGAAGCGACCGCGATGGTAGCCGAGGGAGGCTTTGACCTGGGTCTCGTAGAAATTCTGGAAATCCGTGCTGATATTGCCGTTCGCGTAGTTGAACTTCGAGAGGTTGTTGTAGTTGTAGCTACCGGTGAAAACGAAGCCGCGTGCGAAACCGGGGAGCCAGGCGTCGAGGGGTTGACGCACCTCGAACTCGGCGCCGTCGATCTGGCCCTTGCCCTCGTTGACCCAGGTGGTCGCGACGTAGTCGAGGTACTCGGCCTCCAACCCGAAGGCAGCAAGGAGCTCGGGTGTCTGGAGCCAGACATTTTTGGTGACTTGATTATTGCTGATACTCTTGCGGAAGACGCCGATGCCGAAGACGCCGCCCTGGGGCGTGTAATATTCGAGGTGGGCCTCGAAGTTATCCGCTTTCCACGGCGTGAGGTTGGGATTCCGGAAGTTAATCGTGCCGAGCGCATCCGGGAATGTGCTGTTGGTGCCGGTCGGGTTGACGGTGTTTGTTGGAATGACCGAACGCTCGAAGCGATTCTTCGCCTGGGTTTTCGCATAGCCGGCGCGAAAGATCAGATTGTCGGTGATGTTATAGCTGAACTCAGCGCTCGGGAAATAGCCGTCGTTTGAGCCTTCGCCGCGCGCGCCCTTGCGGATGTAGCGAGCTTGCGCCTGCGCGAGCGTGCCATCGGCGCCGCCTTTGTCCAACAGGCCGAGCCCCCACGCTTCGGCTTTCTCGTAACGCACGCCACCGATGTAGTTGAGCCGGTTGCGGAAAAAGGAACCGCTGATCTGGAGGTAGGGAGCGAAGGTTTTTTCGTTGATCTCGTAGGGATCGCGAACGGAGAACTTGTACGACTCGGCATCGCGATATCGGAACCAGTTGGGACGCGTGACGTAGAGATCGTAGAGGCGGCTCAGGCTGATGCGGGGCACTGCCGGCGAATCGTAGAAGCTGTCACGCTCTGCCTGCACATTGAGCGCCTGAATCTGGGCCGCGTTGTCGTCGGGCGTGCCGGCGACGCCGTCCGCACCGACAAAGGTCCAGAGATTCGCGTCGTAGCGCTTCCGGTTGCGAAAGATCTCATCGTAGTCGAAGCCCGCTTTGACGGAGAACGGATTGGTCGCCCCGAATTCGCGCTCCACGAACAACCGCGCCGCCGCGATCGTCTCGATGGAGTTGCCCGGGCGGGAGACAGCACCGCCGATGTAAATGTTATTGAGGTCGGTCCAGTCGATCGGGGTGCCTGTGACCGCATCGAATGCTTCGATACGGCGGGAGAAGCTGTACGACTGATCGAGCAGATTCACGGTGATGCGGCGCGCGTTGGCTTTCCCGGCGCCGATGCCGGTGTTGGGCAGTGAGCTCGAGGGCATCGTCGTGCCTTGGAAGAAGCCGTCCTCGGTGTCCCGGTAGGTCTGCTTCGCGACGGAGTACGACGCTTTGGCGCCGACGGTCCAATCGCCTCGGCTCCACTCGGCGTCGATCACCTGGTTGATGACGGGTTTGTTTCCGTTGCGCCACGCCTCGCGCATATCGTACTGGATGGCGCCGGTCGACGTGGCACCGATTGCTCCGTACGTGGAGTACTGGTCGTTTAGCCGGGGAGTACCGGTGTTCCATGTGAAGCGCAGGTCGTCGCCGGTCTTCTCCTTATAACGCGAGCCGCTGAGCGAGTAAGACAGCTTGAGATCTGGGACTGGGCGCCAGTCGAGCTTCACGGTGGCGTAGTCCTTGATGTCCTGCTTGGGATTGTCGTGCAGCAGGTCTTGGGTGCGGGCGGGATTGTAGACGCTGACCGTGGTCAGGGGCTGGCCCGCATCGAGCAAGGCTTTGGCCGCGACCGCCTGCGCAGCGTTGCCGTAGTTTCGGGATGGCGATGACCAGTGCACGCGGGCCAGGACGTCTTCGTGGCCAATGGTGATGGCGTATCCGAACGTTTTTGACACCGGATGTGTCCAGGTCAGTTGCCCATTCGGGCGCCAGCCCTGGATCTTCGTGTCCTGCACGCCCGGGCGTTTGCTGAGGCTGAATGATTCAAAGTCAGTCGTGAAAAGCGCGCGGTAGGTGAAGGACGGCTTGCTGGCTTCGAAAGCGGAGCGGCGGACCATGTTGATGGACCCGCCGAGGGCGTTGGCGCTGGTCTCGGGCGTGCGGAGTTTGCGGACTTCGATGCGAGAAATGTCCGAGGCGGAGGCGCCGAGCATTTCGAAGCCACGACCGGTCGTGGTGGTGGACGCGGAGGCCATGGGCATGCCGTCGAACGTGATCTCGGTATTCGCCGCATCGAGACCGCGGACGCTGACGCCAGTGATGTTGTTGGCGAAATACTCGACGCTCACGCCGGGCAGCCATTTCATGAGCTCGCCCGGATTGCTGTCGGGAAGCGTGCCGAACTGATCCGCCGAGACCACGCTCTTTTGGGTGCGAGAGAATCGCTGCTCGTTCACGGCGATGGCCGCGGCGTTGGTTTCCTTGGTGGATTGCACAACGAATTCGCCGAGGGTGACCATATCGCCGTCGTCGCCGTAGCGGGACTTGCTGGTGAGTGAGAAGTTCTGCTGCGAAGCCTGTCCGGCGGTGACGACAACGGAGGCTTCCTGCTCGTCGAGACCGGTGAAAAACACCCGCACCGTGGCGGGACCGGCGGGCACGTTGTTGAGGCGATACCGGCCGGCATCGTCGGTGAATGCGATAAGGTTGGTGCCGCCGACGCTGACGCGGGCGTTGTTCAGATAATCGCCGGTGACGATGTTCTGCACACGGCCTTCGACGGAGCCGGCTGTGCTCTGGGCGGCAAGCGGCACACCCAGAATGGCGAGTAGTTGGAAAACGATGACGGAGAGGAGACCGGCGTGGCGACGCGGCCAGCCAGCGGGGTGGTGGGTGTTCATAAGTGAGGGTAGGGCGGTCTAACGCGGCGGATATGCAGCCGGCGCGGCTGGCGCGGGGTAGCGCGCGAGCGGTGTTGGGTGGGACGGTGTGTGATGAGTTC
>CAMLSH010000072.1 GCA_946482625.1 uncultured Opitutaceae bacterium | reverse complement strand
GGTAAAGGCATCGCCGGCGTCTGGTGGAAATTCGGCGCTTTCGAAGGCTCCCGCATGGCTGTCGACGGAGCCACCATCGACAACGGCGACGTCGGCTCCGTCCTTGAGCTCCGCGTCGGCGGACTCGCGCCCGGCCCGCACTCTCTTGTCACTTATCACAACCTCGCCGAAGACGATTCAAAATCTCCCTACGGCAAAATCGACATCGCGGTCGACGGCACACCCCAAGTCTCCGGTCTCACCCTCTCACGTCGCGCGACCGACGAAACCGCCGCCTTCGCCTACCTAACCTTCAATGCCGTCGCCGGCAAAGACGTCGTCATCGCCTTCACGCCTTCTCCCGCCTCCGCCGATCCGGCGGCGAAACGTCGCAACGTTTTCCTCAGCGGCTTCGAGCTCGACGCCTCCAACCCCGCCCATCGCGCCCGCCAGCCGTCGCCCGCTCACGGGGACTACCACACCGACACCGCGCCGCTCACGCTCACTTGGCAACCCGCCCCTTCCGCGACCATCCATCACGTCTACCTCGGCACGAGCCGGGACGCCGTCGCCACCGCCACCACAGCATCCCCTGAATATCGCGGTCCCACCTCCGCCCCCTCCTACTCGCCGCCTCCCGGCGAACTCAGTCCTCTCGTCCGCAACTTCTGGCGTATCGACGAAGCCGATGCACAGGGCAACATCACCCGCGGCGAGGTCTGGTCCTTCCAGCCCCGTCGCGTAGCCTTCCCCGGCGCCGAGGGCTACGGTCGCTTTGCCCTCGGTGGCCGCGGCGGGCGCGTAATCGAAGTCACCAACCTCAACGACTCCGGCCCCGGTTCCCTCCGGGCCGCCGTCGAGGCCGAAGGCCCGCGCACCGTCGTCTTTGCCGTCTCCGGCCTCATCACGCTCGAAAGCAAACTCCCCGTCAGAAATCCCTTCATCACCATCGCCGGCCAGACCGCCCCCGGTAAAGGCATCACGATCCGCAAATACAACCTCGGCCTCCTCGGCGCAAACGACACCATCATCCGCCACCTCCGCGTCCGCCCGGGCAACATCGCCGGCGTCACCCTCGATGGCATGGGCATGGCCGGCTCCGACCATGCCATCTTCGATCACTGCTCCATCAGCTGGACCATCGACGAGGCCTTCAGCTCGCGCGGCGCGAAAAACATCACCCTGCAGCGCACGCTCATCTCCGAGGCCCTCAACGCCGCCGGTCACAAAAATTACGAAGCGGGCAAACCCCACGGTTTCGCCGCCTCCATCGGCGGCAACACTGGAAGCTTTCACCACAATCTCCTCGCCCATAACTACGGCCGCAACTGGTCGCTCGCGGGGGGCCTCGGCGCCGGCGGCGAATTCACCGGCCGCCTCGATATCACCAACAACGTAGTGTACAACTGGGGACGCCGCGCCACCGACGGTGGGGCCCACGAGGTCAACTTCGTCAACAACTACTACAAGCCCGGCGCCGCCACCACGATGTTCTACGCGCTCAACGCGCAGTACGGCGGCTTCCCCGGCACCCAGCGCTACTACTTCGCCGGAAACGTCATGCCAGGCAAATTCGACGAGAAGTCGCAGAAGAAAGGCCGCACGGTCAGCACCGAACGCGGCGCCAAAATGCCCAAATACGAGGTCTACGTGGACGAGCCTTTCTTTCCTTCGCACGTCACCACCCAGTCCGCCCGCCATGCTTACAAGATCGTCCTCTCCGACGTCGGCGCCAACGCTCCTGTGCTCGACAACCACGACACCCGCATGATCGCCGAAACCCTCGCGGGCACCTACTCCTTCAAAGGTAGTAAGACCGGCCTCCCCGGCATGCCCGACACCCAGGCCGATTCCGGTGGCTGGGAAGACTACCCCGAAGTCCGTCGCCCTGCCAATTGGGACACCGACCACGACGGCCTCCCCGACTGGTGGGAAAAGCTCCACGGCACCAACCTGGCGTCGCCAGCAAACGACTACAGCGACTCCAACGCTGACCGCGATGCGAACGGTTTCACTGATCTCGAAGACTACCTCGCCTGGATGGCCGCGCCCCGCACATCCGTCCGCGCGGGTCAGCCCCTCGAACTTCCCCTCCCGATGCTCGCCGCCGGTTTCACCGCCAAACCCGTCTTCGCCGCCACCAGTGCGAAAAACGGCGAACTTGTCATCCTTCCCGACGGCCAGACCGCCCGTTTCACACCGGCACCGGGCTTCTTTGGCCTCGCCAGTTTCACCTTTACCGTCACCGACGCCGAAGGCGACTCGATGACTCGCACCGTGAACCTCCTCGTGCAATAATCTCAACGCGCTTCTCCTTGAGAGCGCCCCGCCGCTGGCCGGCATTCGTCGCCCCAACACCACTGCCGGCAGCCGCTACGATCCCTGACGACCTCACACCATGTTTTCCTCACGTCTCACGTTCGTCGGCCTCTTCACCCTCCTCGCCGCCTTCGCCGCACCACTCCCGAGCACCGCCTCTTCGCAACCGCTCGTGCTCTGGTATGAGCAGCCTGCCGCGAAATGGAACGAGGCGCTCCCCGTCGGCAACGGCCGCATGGGCGCGATGGTTTTCGGCGGCCTTGCCGAGGAGCGCATTCAGTTCAACGAGGACACACTCTGGACCGGAAAACCCCACGACTACGCCCGCCCCGATGCCGTCAAGCATCTGCCCGCGATCCGTCAGGCCATCGCCGAAAACAACTCCGCCGAGGCTCATCGCATCGCCAAAGCCCACTTCCTCGGCGACCCGGTCCGGCAGAAAGCGTATCAACCTTTCGGTGACTTGCGCCTGAGTTTCCCCGGCCACGAAGCAGCCACGGACTATCGACGGGAACTCGATCTCGATGCCTCCCTCGCCCGCACCCGCTACCGCGTGGGCGAAACGATTTTCACCCGCGAGGTCTTCGCCAGCTATCCCGCGCAAGCCATCGTCCTTCATCTCACCGCCGACCGCCCCGGCAGCATCAGCTTCACCCTCCAGCAAGACAGCCCGCATAAAACCGCCAGCACGCGTCTCTTGGGCTCCGATACACTCGCACTCTCCGGCCAGATCGCGTCCGACGGCCTTCGTTTCGAGTCCCGCGTCCGCCTCATCGCCACCGGCGGTTCGGTCGAGACCAAGGACAACACCATCGCGGTCAAAGGCGCCGACCGCGTCCTCCTGCTGCTCGTCGCCGCCACCAGCTTCAAAAACTACGAGGACATTTCCGCCGATCCCGCCGATCGCTGCGCCGCTTATCTCTCCCGCTTGGAGACCCAATCCTTCGCCTCATTGCTCCAGACCCATCAAGCCGACCATCGCTCGCTTTTCGGTCGCGTCACCTTCGATCTCTGCGCCACCGAGGCTGCCGCCCTTCCCACCGACCAACGCCAGCGTCGTCTCAAAGACCACGGCCTCCAAAGCGATCCCGCGCTCGCGTCACTCTATTTCCAATACGGCCGCTACCTGCTCATCGCGAGCAGCCGTCCTGGTTCCCAGCCGGCCAATCTCCAAGGCGTCTGGAACGAGGAGCTGAATCCACCGTGGGAGAGCAAGTTCACCACGAACATTAACTTCGAGATGAACTACTGGCCCGCCGAGCTCACCAATCTCAGCGAATGCCACCAGCCGCTTTTCGACCTTGTTGACGACGTCGTCGTCAGCGGCCGCCGCACCGCCAAAGCCTACTACGGCGTCGGCGGCTGGGTGCTTCACCACAATACCGATCTCTGGCGCGCCACCGCCCCGGTGAATAACATCGACGGCGTGTGGCCGACCGGCGGCGCGTGGCTCTGCCACCACCTGTGGGAACACTACCTGTTCACCGGCGACCGCGAATTCCTCGAGAAGCGTGCCTACCCCGTGATGAAGGAAGCCGCCCAGTTTTTCGCCGAACATCTCATCAAAGATCCCAAGACCGGCTGGCTCGTCAGCACGCCGTCGTTTTCACCCGAGCAAGGCACGCTCACCAGCGGCCCGACCATGGATCAACAACTGATCCGCGCCCTCTTCCGCTCTGTCATCGAGGCCGCCGCGCTCCTCAATATCGACGCGGACTTCGCGGGAAAAATCGTCGATCTCTACGCGCAACTCGCGCCCAACCAGATCGGCAAACACGGCCAGCTCCAGGAATGGCTCGAGGACGTCGACAAACCCGATAACAACCACCGCCACCTTTCGCCACTTTGGGCTCTTTATCCCGGCACCGATATCACACCCGCGACGCCTGCCATCTACGAAGCCGCGAAAAAGCTCCTCGCCTGGCGCGGTCCCGGCTCCACCGGCTGGAGTTTCGCCTGGCGCATCCCGATGTGGGCCCGCGTCGGCGACGGCGAGTACGCCTTCAGCCAGCTCGCCGGACTCCTGGCCCGTCGCACGCTGCCCAATCTTTTCGACCTCTGCGGCCCCTTCCAGATCGACGGTAATTTCGGCGCCACCGCCGGCGTCGCCGAAATGCTGCTACAAAGCCACACCTTCGCTCCGGAGGATAACGCACTTCGCATCCTCGATCTGCTCCCCGCCCTTCCGAAAGCTTGGCCCACCGGCAAAATCAACGGGCTACGTGCGCGCGGCGGTTTCGAGGTCGATCTCGAATGGCAGGATGGCGTCCTCACCCAAGTCACCCTTCGCTCCCTGCTCGGCCAGCCGTGCCGGCTGCGTTACGGCGAGCGCAAGGACGACATCGCGACCCTCGCCGGCGCCACCTATGTTTTCGACGGCCGCCTCGTCCGCCTTCGCTGATCCAGTTTCCAACTACCGCCCACCATGAAATCCCTGCCCGCCCTCTTCACCGCCTGCCTGCTCGGTTCCGCCGTTTTTGTGTCCTCCGCCGACGGCGCCGATACCCCGGCCGTTCCGGACTCCGCGACAGCCGTGGCCGACAAAGACGCCGCCTACACCAAAGTCCTCGAAAAACGCTCCGCCGACATCCTCGCTGCCCTCGATCTAGGCGACTCCACCAAAGCTGCGCGCGTCCAAGCCCGCATCATCGCCCAATACCGCGCGCTCAACGCCTGGCAGGAAACCAACGAGGAAAAACTGAAGGAGCTCCGCAAAACGAAAGACACCGAGCCCGCGAAAACAGAGATCGCCGCCATCCACGCCAAGCGCCAAGCCCTGCGCGCGGCCTTTCTCAACGATCTCGCCAAGGAGCTCACCCCCGCGCAGGTCGACACCGTCAAAGACAAGCTCACGTACAACAAACTTCAGGTCACCTACAACGGCTACATCCAGATGCTCCCTACGCTGACCGAGGAGCAGAAGAAAACGATCTACGACTTTTTGGTCGAAGCTCGTGAAGAAGCGTTCGTCGGCATCAGCTCCCACGAGAAGGACGAAATCTTCGGCCGCTACAAAGGTCGCATCAACAACTACCTCTCAAAGGAAGGCTACGACCTCAACCAAGCCGGCAAAGACTGGAAAGCCCGTCGCGACGCAGCCGACAAGAAGTAACTCCGACGGTGGAGCGGGCTCTCCGCGCACGCTGAGCGACGCCAAAACGCCTGCGACCTGACAGCGAAAACCGACGCCGCTCACGTTCCGCCTTTTTGTTTTTCCGCGCCTGGCCGCTCTACCGCGTTTCGAAAGCGTAGCTGCCCGACTCCACCGTGATAACCGCGCAACCGTTTTCCGTACGCAGTAACTTCGCCCCCTTGGCTACATTGATCACGCGTCCGCTTTCCTTCACCGAAGCCACATCCTTCGTCGGCAGGTAAACCGACGCCGTCGTATTCGTCGGCACGGTCACGGTCAGTTTCAACGGCGCGCCCACCGACGCTCGCTCCCAACGCACTGAGATCTTCCCGTGGATCGAGTCGTAACTCGCATCCACCCACGTCAGGTCGCCGACGAGCTGCGGGGCGACGACGAACTTCTTGAACCCCGGAGCGGTCGGGTCCGGACGGATACCGGCGAGGTCGTGGTAGAACCACTCGATTACCTGCCCCAGCATGAAGTGATTGTGCGAGGCGCCCAAGCTCGCGTTCCAAGATTCCGGCAGCGCCGTCGCGCCCTGCTTGATCTGGTAACCATAGCCCGGTTTCTCGTCCTGATTGATCAGCGTGTAGATGACGTCCGAGCGGCCCGCGTCCGCCAGCGAACGCAGCAGATAACGGAAACCGATGTCTCCCGCCGTCGCGTACCCCCGCTCCTCCACATCCTTAACAAGCGCCGCCAGCACGCTCGCGCTCGTGGCCGGTTCCGCGATGTTCAGACCGAGCGCGAGCGCGTTGGACGCCTGCGAATTTGTGCCGTACGTGCCGGTATCCGCTTTGAAAAACTCCTGCTGATAGCGCGAGAGAATCGTTTTCGCCTTCTCCGCGTACAGCGCCGCGTCGTCCGGCTTTCCGAGCACCTTGGCGATCTCGACGAGCATCTCCGCATCGTGAAAATAAAACGCCGTCGCCGTGATTGGCGCAGGCGTGAGCCCGGCGCGGCCCTTCTTGTTGATGTCGAGATCGTACCAATCGCCGAGCCCGTCCGACAAAATCCCGTCCCTCGTCCTGCTCTCCAGATAAGCGAAGTAACGCTTCATCCGCTCGTAGTGCGCATGCAGCAGTTCCACGTCGCCGGTGAACTGATACTGCTGCCACGGCACCAAGATAAACGCCGCGCCCCACTCCGCCGCGCCGCGAAACGCGCCTTTGAACTCGGTGTACTCCGGCGCGATGTTCGGTATCAGCCCGCCCTCGGTCTGCGCTTCCGCCATGTCCCACATCGCTTTCGTAAAGATGCGCGCCGTGTCGAATTCGTAGCGGATCGACGGACCGTTTAGGTGAAACTGCTCGATCCACCCGAGCTTCTCGCGATGCGGACAATCGGTCAGCACCGACACCATGTTCGAGCGCTGCGCCCAACGCACCAAGTCGCGGACCTTGCTCAGAAACGGATTGGACGTCGCGAAATCGCCAAGCGGCTCCGCAACCGCGTGCACGATCTTCATCTCGACCTGCTCCACCTTAGGCAGCGCGCCGCCTTCGCTCGCCGGGATCAACTCGGTGTAGAGGTAACGCGAGCCGACATAATAGAACTTCGGAAACCACGTCTCCTCGCCGTCCGTCGCCTTCGTGTACTGCCACCACGCGCTGCCGCGATGCGCGCCGCCCATTGTGCCTCGCTCGATCGTGCCGTCTGGGTTGACGACTTCGCCCGGCGTCAGCCGCACCGTCGACCCCGCCGGCCCGCTCACGTGGATCAACGGCATGAACGAAGCGTTCTGGCCAAAATCGTAAAGCACCACATCCGGTTTCAACACGCGGGTCTCGACCGGCGCCCGCGTCTCGATCACGCGAACCGCTTCGGAATTTCGGCTATGACCTTTGAGTACAAACGACGGACGATTCACCGCCACCGCCTGTGCCCAGCCCAAGTCGTTGAACCCCGGCTCGCGCCAGCCTTTTGGTTCCAGGCGCGCGTCGTGATCCTCTCCGCTGTAAATACCGTTAAACGTCACCGGGCCGGGGTTCGTCCGCCACTTCTCGTCCGTACCGACGAACTCCACCGATCCATCCGCGTATTCAAGTCGCAGATGCAACATCGCGCGCAACGGGCCGAACGAGCCCACAAACTTCGCGAACCGGTGGCGCCGCACCACGTGGTACATGCCGTTGCCCAGCTCCATCGTTACCGCGTTCGCGCCTTCCCGCAGCAGCGCGGTGACGTCGTGCGTGTCGTACAAAATCGTCGCATCGAAATTCGTCCAACCCGGCGCGAGCAGATCCTCGCCTGCTTTTGCACCGTTGAAGCCCAGTTCGTACATCCCCATGCCCGACACATAAGCGACCGCCCGCGTGAGTCCGGGCTTCACCGAAAACTCGCGCCGCAGGATAACCGCTTCGCTTGTCGTCGGCGGCGTGATCCAGATGCCTTTCCAGTCTTCCTGCGCAAGCAGGCCCATCGTCCAACTCGCGGCGTCGCTCCACGCAGAGGGTTTGCCGTCGCGATCCCACGAGCGCGTTTTCCAAAACACCTGCTGAGACGACGCGAGCTTCGCTCCCGCGTAACGGATAAACGTCGTCTCGCTGCTTTCTACGCGACCGCTGTCCCAGAGATCGCCGCGATCCTGCGCGAGGACGTCGGCGGAAGAAGCGACAAGGATCTGATAAGCGGTCTGCCGCTGGCCACGTTCGTCGCTCGCGACGCGCCATTGCAACCGCGGCTCCTGCGTGTCGATGCCGAGCGGGTTGACGCTGTATTCGGTCTTCAGATCGGCGACGTCGTACGCCGCATGCGTGATCGGCGCGAAAAACAAGAGCACCACGACTGCAGGTGGAACGCGCACTCCGAGCGCGTTCGTAACGATCGCCCGCGTTTTACGCATGAAGCGAATTCCCGCATCGAATAGCGCGCTCGGAGTGCGCGCTCCACCTTTCGTCGCTCGTGTTTTCATATCAGTCGTCGGTTCACAGTTTCTTCGGATCGATCACCATGTGTTTGATGCGTTTGCGGTCCCACGTGTACGTCACGTGGATGCGACCGTCGGCGCCTTGGATAACCGCAGGATACGCATAGCCCGCGCTGACCGGTTCAGTCTCCAGCGTGAGCGCACGGCGCCACTTAACGCCGTCTTCAGAGACCGCGACATCGAGCGGATAACGCACGCCCTTGGTCGGGCGTTCGGGCGGTGGCGCGGTGTGATTGTAGATCACAAACTGACGACCATCCGCGAGCGTCACCGCATCGGTGCCGGAGTTCGGATTGGGCAGCTCGCTCGCTTCAAACGGTGTCCACGTCTTGCCCTGATCGCTCGACCAGCTGACCGCGAGCACGCCGCTCTTGGAGCGGCAGATGGTCTGCAGACGACCATCTTTGTGGAAGAGGATGCTCGGCTGGATGGCGTCAAAATTCTTTTCGCCCTTCGGCACCTGGCTGAGGATTTTCCACGTCTTGCCCTGATCGGCAGAGTGCTCGAAGTGCACGCGCCAGCCGTCCGGATTACCCTCGGTGCTCGTCGGCGAGAGCCAGGAGCCATCGGCGAGTTCGACCGGTTTGTTTTTGATCGGACCTAGAATGCCGTCGGGGAGACGGCGTGGCTCGCTCCACGTTTTACCGCCGTCTTTCGACGTGATCGCCATGCCCCACCATTTGCTGGGCGATGGGCCGACTTTGTAGAAGAGCACGAGCGGCCCCTTCTTTGGCTGAAACAAAACAGGATTCCACGTCGGCTCGCGTTTGCCGTCGGCCTGCAGACCCGTCGCGACTTCCTTCGCGGGGAGCCACTTCCCACCTTCCTGCCGAGCGAACCAGATGCCGACATCCGGGTGACGCTCGCGTGTGCCGCCAAACCACGACGCGCCGAGCACGCCCGGCGATATCTCGACGATGGTCGAGGCATGGCAGGACGGATACGTAGGGTTGTCGTTGATGATGCCTCCGCCGAGAACGGCAGGCGCTTTCGGCACTTCGCCGGCGCGCTCGAGAAGCTTGCTCGCCGACTCGTCGATCACCGGAGCGATCTCAAGGCCGCCTTTGAATTCGCCCGCGCCATCGGTGAGATCGAGGCGCCACTCGGGACGCTCCGCCGGACCACCCTTCACCCAGGCACCGGCGATGTGCGTGAGAACACGCAGCGTGATCTCGCCTTCCTTCGCGGCATCGAGGCGGAAGCCTTTGATGCCTTTCACTTGAAGCGCGCGGCCTTCCGAGCCTGCGAGGCGCAACCATTCAACGCCCGACTTCGTGCCGCGCGACTCACCGCTGAAGAGCGGCGACATCCACTGGCCGAAGAGTGCGCTCGCGTGGCGGTTCGGCAGCGTCGTTCCGGGACCATAGCCGAGCCAGGTCACCGTCTGCGGCTCGTCAGGAGTCTTGAGCGCGAGACCGACTTCCAAAAGCCAGGGCAGATCGACTTTCGGCTTCACGACATAATCGACCTGCAAGGCGCCGTTGGTGCCAATGCGGTACGTGTAGTCGACCCCCACGCGATTGGCTTCGTCGGCGCGGTAGTCGACCGTGGCTGTGACGAGGACACCTTTTGCGTCACTCTTGAAATCGAAGGCGCTGGCGACCGCTGGCATATTCTGGAGGAAGGTTTTCCAGACGTAGGTCACCTTGCGGCGGTCGAGGACATTGGCCTCGCTGTAAGTCGGGTTGCGCCAGACCGCGAGCGTGGCGCCATCGATCATCTTTTCGCCGGAGACTTCGAGCGAAGCGATTTCACCAGTCTTGGCATTGAAGGTGTAGATCGACGTCCCGGCGGTCACGACGAGCGTGTCGTCCTTCTTCTCGGCCTTCACATCGAGCTTCGGAACGGGCGCGGTAGGCGCAACCAAGGTCTCGTCGAGACGCACGCTGCGTTGTGTGAGCTGATTTCCCTTCGCGTCGTTGAAGAACAGATGGAGATACGAGACGCCCGGAGCGACATCGCGCGCGATCGCCGTCGTCGGGATCACGATACGGGTTTCGGAATGCGGAATCGCTGCGGGCAATTTGGTTTCACCGGAGGCGACGACATTCGCATCACGGTAGAGATTCCACTTCACCGAAACAGTGGAGAGATCGGTGAAGTCGTAATCGTTGCGCAGCGGGATGATCACCTCGGGCTGACCTGCGATAAACGGCAGGCGCTCGGTGAGCACGCGGACCGGCGCGTAGGAGGCTTTCGTTTCCCAGTAATCGATCTGCGGTTTGCGGTCGGCATCGACGATGCCGTCGGTGCCGTTGTTGCCGTGCGAGTCGTAGATCTCGTCTTTACCGGCGGCCTTCTCCTTCACGAGCTCGCTGCCTTCGCGCGTGTACTTTTTCTTATCGAGCATCGGATCGAGGACGTCGCGCCCGTTGATTTTCCGGCGCAGCCCTTGGTCGGCCCACATCCAGATCATGCCGCCCGCGCCGGCCGGATGACGGGCGATGGCGTCCCAGCGTTCCTGCTGCTCGCCGAAATCTTCACCGCCGAGCGCGTGCGAATACTCCGTCGTGATGAAAGGCCGGTCGGCCCAGGCGCCGAGGCGGTCGTACTCCTCGGCCTTCCAATAGTGCGGCGCGATGATGTCCACTTCCGGCGGCAGGCCGACTTCAGAGCGGAACGGCAGCAGCGTGGGACGAGTAGAATCAAGACCTTTGACGGCGCGCAGCGCGTTGACATGCAGCGCGCTGAGCGGGTCTTCGTTGCCCACGCTCCAGACGACGATCGAGGGGCGGTTGCGGTCGCGATTGATCGTCTCGTATACGCGCAGGAAAACGCCTTCGGCAAACGACGGATCGCCCATGCGATCACCACCAAAGCCGAACGGCACTTCCTCGACAACGTACATGCCCAGCTCATCGCAGAGCCGGATGAACCCTTCGGCGGGCGGATAGTGGGCGGTGCGGACGGCGTTGATGTTCGCCGCCTTCATGAGCTGGATGTCTTCGAGCCAGTGCTCGCGACGCGTGGCGCGGCCGACATCGGGATGTTGATCGTGACGGGCGACGCCACGGAGTTTCACAGCCTTGCCGTTGATGCGGAAGACACCGCCAGCGGTGGAGACTTCGCGGAATCCGATGCGGTCGCTCCAGCTGTGCACGAGTTTACCGGCATGGTGCAGCTCGACGCGGAGGTTGTAGAGAGTGGGCGTTTCCGCGGTCCATGGCGCGGGCTGGCGCACGAGGAGATTGATCGGGAT
Source organism: uncultured Opitutaceae bacterium (assembly GCA_946482625.1). Next base: position 21 of record CAMLSH010000072.1, on the reverse strand, counting down.
GTCGCGGCCGTTGTGGGCGCC
>CAMLSH010000071.1 GCA_946482625.1 uncultured Opitutaceae bacterium | reverse complement strand
CCGGTGTGGAACCAGCGCACGCCGAGTTTGCCGAAGATGTGGTCCCAATCGATGTCGCCCGGCTTGAGCTGGGAGGCGGCGGTGTTGCCACGGTCAGGATTGCCGACGGCGCCGCGAACGCCGAAACCGCGTTCGGTGAAGTTGAGGCCGTTGCGAACGGTGCGGCCGATGCCGTCGTCTTCGCGCCATTTGATGAAGTCGGTGGCGACGCCGCCTTGCATGATGAAATCCTCGATGAGGTGGCCGACCTCATTGTCGACGAATGCGGTGACGACGGCGGTCTTGTAGCCGAAGCATTTGCGGAGGCCGCGGGAGGTGTTGTATTCGCCGCCGCCTTCCCAGGCTTTGAACTCGCGCGCGGTGCGAATACGGCCCTCGCCCGGGTCGAGGCGGAGCATGACTTCGCCCAGGGAAACCTGGTCGAACGTGACTTCTTTGGAGGATTTGATCTTGAGGCTCATGTTGGGTGAGAAAGGGAAAAGAGCGGTGATCGAAAAGGGTTTTTCGAGCAAGGGTCAAACCTTCCCGGCCACGTGTCCGCGGAAACCCGGTTCCGTTGTACCGTTAAACTAGGCGGAGAATTCAGCCGGCGCGGACGTTGATTTCGCGGACATGGCCGCAGCCTGGGAGCTGGCGGATTTTTTCAACGATGAGTTTTCGGTGGTGGAAAAGCTCGTTCCGAACGACGGCGTGCGAGGCGAGGACCGCAAGGCGGCCGCGAGGGTCGATCTGGGCGGCGTGGGAGTATTGGGCGTTGGCGGCGCCGACGATTTGGGGCCAGTGGTCGCGGATGGTTTGCTCGGGAGATTCCCGGCCAATCTGGTGTTTGACGAGGAGATCTTCGACCAGACCGGCGAGCTCCTTGGTCGGACGTTTCTTCATGCGTGGCGAGGTCTCGTCGGGAATCCGACGGAGCGCGGCGATGAGTTTTTCCGCCTGAAAACTGAATTTTGGCGGTTCGTCAGGCATCGTGTGAATTCGCAGGTGGCTCTTTCTTTTGCGCTGACTCGTACAAACGGCTGTAGCGGACGAAAGCACCGAAGGCGGTGGCGGTTGCGATGTAGAAACCGGGGAATCCGTCCAGAAATCCGCGACGGATAACGTAGGCGCGGAAAAAGCGCCACCAAGGGCGGGTGAGCGCGGCGGCTCGCGAGAATTTCTTCCCGCGCTCGATTTGCTGTTTGAGGAAGAGGTCGGCGAAGGGATTTATTTTCGCAACGTGGCTGGAGAGCGTGGGGAAAGAGTAGTGATGGAGATCGCCGCGAAGTGTGACGACCGGGCCGGTGATCTCGATTTTCTCGTGGACGTGTTTGTCGCCGCCCCAGCGCGCGCGGTCGCGGCGGAAAAATCGCAGACTGAGATCGGGATACCAATCGCCGTGGGTGATCCAGCGGTCGATGAACCAAACTTTGCGGGGGAATTTCGCGCCGGAGATTTCGGCGAGATCAGCGCGTGCGAAGAAGGCGGTGATATCGGTTCGCAGAGCGGAGGACACTTCTTCGTCGGCATCGAGAGACAGCACCCAATTGTGGGTAGCGAGGGAGAGGGCGTGGTTCTTGGTGTCGCGATAGCCGAGCCAAGGCGTGTGATGGACAATGGCGCCGAACTCGCGGGAGATCGTTTCACTGGCGTCGGTCGTGTCGTTGAGGACAACGACGATCTCGGAGGTCCAGCCGCGCACGCTGGCCAGGCAGCGCGGGAGAGTATGCGCCTCGTTTTTGGCGACGATGACGACGGAAATCGGGAGCGCGGACGGCATGACGGGGTGCCTCATTCAGTTTTTACCGAGGAGCGTTCGCGGGATTTGATAGAGGTATCCGCATGATCGCCACGCCCGGACAAGCGACTTTTTGGCTGCTCCGCCTTGAAACGCCACGAAGCTCAGCAAGGCGAGGAGGCAATAGCTGAGGAGCTTAACGGTGTTGGTCACCAAACGTGAGAGATGAAAATACTTCGGCGCGTGTTTCTGCTCGATCACCCGGGAGCGTGCGGAGTCGAACGCGTGACGGGCTGCGTAGCGAAAGGTAGTCCTGCTGGCGGGAAGCTGATGAAGCACTTTGGCCTCGGGCGAAAACCAGATCTCGGCTCCGTGATCGCGCAGCCGTTTCAACAACTCGGTTTCCTCGCCGCCCATCAGGCGGGTTCCCTGACGGCCGAGGTTTTCGTTGAAACCGCCAATGTGGGTGAAAATGGATTTCCGTATGGCCAGATTGGCGCCCATCGGAAATTGCCTCGGCGCAAGCGGGCCTGCGTTCGCGCGTAGCGCAAGCGGACCGTGCCAGGCGGCCATCCATGCGGGGAGTCCGCTGGGAAACACGGGGATCACTTCTCCACCGACGGCACCTATGCGGCATTCCGGATCGTCGTAGAAAGGCGCTGCGAGTTGCGCGAGCCAGTCCGGCTCCACGAGGATATCGTCATCTGCGAAAACAATGATCTCTCCCTGTGCCTCGCGAATCGCGCGATTGCGCGCTGCAGACAGGCCCTGCTTCGGCTCCAGCACGTATCGTGGGCTCGGGTGGTTGCGCGAGAAGGAGAGGACGACGTTGCGAGTGTGATCGGTCGAGTTGTTGTCGATCACGATAATCTCGTATTGGTCAGTCGGGTACTCCTGCCGTACGGCACCGATCAAGGTCTGGCGGAGAAGCTCGGCGCGATTGAACGTGGCGATCGCGATGGTGATGGTGACGGGTGGCATCAGGAGAATCGTTTGAGCATCTGCCACACCCAGCCGCTGGGCAAACCCGAGAAGGGAATCCGGCCAAGGCGAAGGGCGCGTGAGAGCGAGGCCGGGCGTTGCGGGAAACGGCGGGCGTAGCTGCGAGCGTTTCGCACGGTGAAGAATCGCGCCAGCCACCGGCCTGCGCGGGGAGAATCAGGGAACTGTTCACGGGCGATTCTCAGGCGCATCAGGTGCGTAAGCGTGATCATGCGCGGCCACGCCGATTCTGTCCATTGGCCCTCGCTGACCCGGTAGAAGGCGGCGACAACCTTGACCTGTTCGATCGTACCGAGTCGTGAAAGCCGGTACCAGAAGTCGTAATCTGCCAGCGGACCCCAGTGGCGATCGAAGCCACTCAAGTGGTTCACTGCGGTTTTTCGGACCAACACGCCCGGGAAGGGCGTCATGGAGCTTTTTAAGAAAAAGCGCGAAGGATAGGCGTGAACCTTTGGCGTCCCGGAGGGTCGCGAACGGGAAGGCATGGTAGCTCCTTGAACGGTCTGCGTGCAGACCGCGACGGCGGTTGATTGCAGCAGCGGCGTCGTCACGTCGAGGTACCACGGATACAAAGCATCATCTTCGTGAAGGATCGTCACCCACTCTCCGCGTGCGCGTTTGAAGCATTCGTTCCAGTTCGCTACAGGGCCGAGCGATGGCTGGTTGCGATGGTACGATGCGCGTCCACCTGGGAAGGCGGCAGCGAGCTGTCGGGTCTCTTCCAGGCCGCCGTCATCGCAGACGACCACCTCGAACTTGTGCGCGCCGGTCTGCGCGGCGAGGCTCGCGAGTGTCTCTTTGAGGAGGTCGGGCCGTCGATAGGCGGGGATGCCGAACGTGACGAGCGGGATGGCCGGGCCGGATTCGCCGGTTTGTGAGGAGGTATTCACAATTACGGTGCCGACGGCCACGTCTTGATTTCGGCGATCAGTTTGCTCCGGAACGCCCAAGGTCCCGGGGTAGTCAGCCGAAAGCGTTTTACCGCGAGACCTTCGCCTTGTTGCAGCAGACGGACGAACGCGGCGGTCGTGTCCACATAAGGTGAAAGCAGAAACGGCGAACCAGCCATCTGCCACGGAAGGACATGTCGGCGAATGGGCCCCTCAGCGGTTTCAACTTCGATGAAAGTGGCGGGGACTGGCAGTATCGATCTAAGGACCCGACCGCGTGTGCTCAGTTCGATGGAGACAGCGAGGTCTGTCGTCGCGCCGTTGTGGTTGATTTCGATCCACTCGTCCCAAGCGATTTCCCGGGTGGTCGCGGCCGGGGCGGGCTGCAATGGTTGCCTCGTTCGTTTGAGGAGAGTGAAGTCCTTTTCAACCGCGAGCACCTCACCGTCTCGGACTAGCTGCAGAAAGGCGGCGGCGTCATCGATGGTTGGATACCGATTGTCGATGGTTTCCCCGCGGAACAACGTGAGCACATCGGCAGGCAGCCGGGCCAGATGCGCGCCATTCAGCCGGTCGAGAAAGGGCGTGTAGGAGCTGAAGCTTTGGGTCGTGGGGCGGGGTTCCCAACGATCCGAAAGCAAGATCGCATAATCCTGACGGAAGCCGTGGACATCCATCGGCGCGCCGTTGGCGGCGGCTTGGATGGCTGGAAGCGCGTAAGATGACGCCAACGCGGCGGTGGTTGCTTTTTCGAGTGAGGCTTTCGCGCTCTGCGGCGTGATGAGCCAGCGAACGTTGGCGACGCCATGGGTGAACATTGCGCCGGTGAGCTTGGTGGCCGATTTGATGTACGGTTTCGGAAAGGAGCAGATCAGCAAAACGGCGATGACGGTAATGGCTGACGCGCGGAGTCGCGCGTGCCGAGGGGCAGACGGTTCGCGATCAGGAATCAGCTCGGGAAGGATGAGTACGACAACCAGGAGAAATGATACGAGGCCAGCGAGGTGCCAGTGATCGACTCGGATGGTGGCATGACGCCAGAGGACATAGGCCGCGCCTGCCAGAAGGAGGACGGTCGCCGTATCTGATGCCTGGCGACGGGAGTTTCGCCATGCCAATGGGATCGCGATGACGGCGAGCGCAACGGCGACGGCGGTTCTCGTGATTCGCTTGTATTCGCCGTGGATCGCCATGGCATCGATGTAACCGGAGGCGATCTGGAGCGACCCGCGGATGTAGGCGGCGAGGCCGGAAAGCTCCTGACCCGAGATGCGCCAGACGATGAGCGCGACGACACAAGGGACTAAAAGAGCGGCGGCTGCCCGTCCCCATCTTTTTTCATACAGATGAACGGCGGCCACGAGCATGACGGTGCCGGTGACGGCCATGAGTATTGAGAACTTCACCCACGCGAAAACACCTAGCGCCGCCCATGCGAGCCCGCTCAGACACAGCGGCGAGGACGCTCGCGCGGCGATGATTCCCGCCAAAACGACCGCCGTGAGATAGAAGGAGTCGCAGGTGGCGGGAATGCCTCGCGAGAGAGACTCGGCGAGACTTCCGTTTCCAGCCGTCAGTGCCCGCGCGTCAGTCCCTTGCAGTGCGAAAACGCCGGATATGAACACAATTGCCAGCCAGGTTTTCCAACCCCGCACGAACGGCAGTATCAGCAATCCAATGACCAATCGCGTCAGTAGTTGCCAGATGAGTTGTGGCAGGACGAGGGATGGGAGCTGGGTGCGATTCTCCAGAAAGCCCAAGGGGCCATAGGTGAACACAACGTCGGTGCCATACTGCGCGCCGGAGAGACTGGCTTGGCTGAGCGCGAGTTGCCATGCGGCGTCGGGCGAGGGCATCGGGGGCACGGGCATGCGCATCGTGCACAAAATAAAAAGTGCTAGAGCGAGCCAGCGGTACCGCAGGGTGTTGGTTGAAGCGGACGGGGTTGTCACGAGTACGTGTTATGCAGGTGTTTTCGACGAAACCGGCGTGGAGAGGCGGGTTTCGATTGCCGCGAGGACGGTCTCCTCGCTGATCCGTCGGACGCAGTGGTTGTGGTAGGAATCGCCGGGCGCACAGATATCCGGCGATACGCACGTCGTGCAGGGAAGTGGCGCCTGGAGTAAATTGTGACCGGGGCCGTGCGGAGGGAAAACGCGCGCGTTTTGTGAACCGAGCAGCGCGATGACCGGCGTTCCGACCGCGGCGGCGAGATGCATCGGGCCGGAGTCGTGGCAAAGCATGAGGTCGAATTGTGAGGCGAGCGCGCAGAAAGCAGGGACGGGAAGAGGCGCGAAACGCGCGGGCGTGCTGCGGGTGTGCCTGAGAATTTCGTTGATGAATTCGTCATCAGCCGGACCTCCGATCAAGCAGACATCGCATAGCGCGCGGGCGTGCAACGCGTCGAGGACCGCCGCGAAACGAGCGGCGGGCCATTGACGCCAAGAGCTGCGGCTGCCCGGGTGAAGCAGCAGGCGGGGGCGTTTTCCGCTGGTACGCTCCACGAGGAGCGTGCGCATGGCGGCGACATCGGCAGGCCGGGGATTCAAACGGATTTCGCGCGTCTGCACGGGAACGCCGGCGGTGGAAAGAAGGGACAGGTAGAACTCCGTTATTGGACGCGTCTCGTGGAGCGCCGCGGGATCGGTGTGGGTCGTTGTGTAAAGTCCGGTAAGACGCGGGCGAATACCTTCGTGGAGGAGCGCTGCGCGAAAAGGAGCACCCGAAATACGTGCGAGGACGGCGGTTTTATCGGCGTTGTCCAAATCGAAGACGTGCGTGAAACGTGCGCGGCGCAGATCGCGCGCGAGTCGCAGCCAGGCGCGGATGCCGGCGGTTTTCGGCGGCAAATGGAAGGCCTGATGGACGTCGGGGTTGAGCGTTAAGACGTCGCTGTAAGCTGTTTCCACTAAGGCGGCGATGGTGGCGTCGGGCCAGTGCAGCCGGAGGTTGCGGAAGAATGAGCCCAGTAAAACGATATCTCCGAGATAACGCCTTCGGATCACGAGAATACGCGGCGAAGTATTGGAAGCGGTGGACGACATGGCGACGAACACGTGATCAGAGCTGGACGGCGCCAGCCATGTGAGTCGATGCGGCGGTTTTCAACGCGGCGAGCTTGCAGCGGTAAGCGCTCAGCGCGAGTTCCAGGCGGGGCCGGCGGTCGGGTTTTTCCCAGCGCAGGCGTGGGAGAAGCGAGGCGATTTTCTTTTGGAAAGTTGCTTTTCGCAAAGCGACGATCAGCGCGCATTTGCCGTCGGAATAGTGTTTCCGGCAGAAGCGCACGAAGCCGCGTTCGAATAGGGCGATTTTCTTCTCGTTCACCGTTTCACCATCTCGGCCGTAAGATTGACCGACCAGGTGCGTGATGCGGGCTTGGGGCAAGTAGGCGACTTGGAACCCGGAGCGGTGGACGCGGCGACACAGATCGGCGTCCTCGAAGTAGGCGACGAACTCCGGGTCGAAAAGAGCCAGTTTTTTGGCGAGATCGCTTCTGATCATGAGGTCGGCGCCCACGATGTAGTTCACCGGGAGCGGGTTTGCGGTCTCAAGGTCGGGGGCCTGGCCAAGGCGTGGCCAGCGGCGAAAAAGACCGCGCGGTTTTAAGGACAACAAGGTGCCAAGCTCGGTGCGTATGCCGGGGAACGATCCGTAGGCGTGCTGGTACGAGCCATCGCCGTTGATCAGCGTACCTCCGCAGGCGCCGATGTTGGGGGTGCGATCGAGCAGATTTGCGAGCAGCGAGACGGCGTCGTTTTCGAGGACGGTGTCGTTGTTGAGGAGAAGTAGGTGGCGACCGCTCGCGAGGGGAAGAGCCGCGTTGTTGGTGCGCGCAAAACCGAGATTGCGTTCGTTGCGGTGGATGACGGTTTCGGGGAACTGCGCGCGCACGAAATCCACGCTGTCATCGGTGGAGCAATCGTCGGCGAGAATCACCTCGTAGCGAACCCCGGACACGTGTTGACGGAGAGAGCCCAGGCAGGCTTGCAAGAGGCGTTTGCCATTCCAGTTGGGCAGGATGATGGAAACATCGGGTCTCGCGGGCACGCTCATGAAGATGGGTCGCAGCGTGCAGCACGCGGAGGTGCGATCAAGAGATGATTTATTGACGGCAGGAAAACGCGCCGCGCATAAGGTGAGATGCGTATCCTCGTCATTACTTCCGCCGTGCCGTACCCCTTGAGTACCGGCGGAAAGTTTGCCCAGTTTGGCATCGTGGACCGCTTGCGTACGCATCATGAGTTCGCGTTTACGTTCCCGCTCACCACAGCGGAAGAGGAAGCGGCGCTGATGAAGCTGCAACGTTTGTGGCCGGAGGTCACGTTCCTGCCTTTCAGGGGGGCGCAGACGCAATCGCGCGTGCCATGGTCGCGCAGAGTGGAGCGGCGGATACGGAGCTGGCGTGATCGGTGGCGCGTGAGAGGTCAGGATTTTGACGACTACATCGCCATCAAACGGCGGCGCCGAGCGGATCAGTTGTGCGCGGAACATTCGGAGATGGCGCGTGATTGGTGCGCTCACGCGGTCAAGATCGCGAAGGAGGGGCGCTACGATGTCGTGCAGGTCGATTTCATCGAAAACGCCTCGGTGGGAGGCGAGTTGCCGCGCGGGCCGGCGAAGATTTTTATCCATCACGAGATCGCCTCGGTGCGGTTGCGGCGCGAATACGAAGCGCTGGGACTGAACACCGCGGAGACGCGCGAAACCATTCTCTCCTGCGAGCGGCAGGAAGCGGACACGCTCGGTAAGTTTGACGCGGTGGTCGCGCTCTCCGGTGCAGATCGGATCGCGCTGGCTGATCTGGTTGAGCGCCGCCCGGTTTGGGATTCGCCACCGGGGTTCGCGACGGCGAGCTGTCCTCAGCCGACTGACGACGAGCCATGGCGTTTTAAGGGCGCGCTGAGTTTTCTCGGCGGTGAGGAGCACTATCCGAACCTGGATGCGATGATGTGGTTCCTTGAGTCGATCTGGCCACAGGTGAGGCAGCGGTGGCCGCTGCTCACGCTGGCCATCACAGGCGAGTGGAAACCTGAGACCCGGATCGTTTTCTCGCGCATTTCCGGAGTGGTCTTCAGCGGATTTCTTCCCGATTTGCGTGCAGGTCTTGCCGGAACGGTGGCGATCGCCCCCATCCGCATCGGGAGTGGGTTGCGGATGAAGCTCATGCAATGCGCGGCGCTTGGTATTCCGATCGTGAGTACAACGATCGGCGCCGAAGGACTGGAGTGGCGGGACAAGCAGGATTACTTGCGCGCCGACACGCCTGACGAATGGATCGAGGCGATCGGGAATCTGATTGGGAAACCTGAAGCCGGAGCGGATCTCGCACGTTCCGCTTTTCAGCGACTGACGGAGACGTTCGATCTTACGCGATGCGCGGAAAAACGGGAGAGGGTATATCTCGATGCTGCGCAGTTGCCTCGCGACTAACGAGGGCGCGCGACGAGAGCGAATTGGAGCCAACGCATCTCATCGAAGCGGCGCCGGCACAGCCAATTGACCAGTCTGAAGGTCCGCCCGGTGTAAAAGGCGTTGATGCCTTCGCAGCGTTCGACGGCGAAGCCGTTTTCCTCGAAGAGCCTGACCATGGATTTGCGTGTGAAGAAGCGCAGATGCGTGCGGTCCAGAATACCGTCATCCCGGTACTGCCAGTCCCGTTTACCGAGGATCTCGCGGAGGTTGTGGCCGTATAAAAAGTTCGGCATCGAGGCGACGACGACGCCGCCCGGACGGAGCAATGTGCGGGCGTATTGAACGGCCTCTTCCGGCGCGATCATGTGCTCGAGGACATCGTTGAACGTGATGACGTCGAAATACGCCTGCGGTAGCGCGAGTGCCGGGTTGAATTCCCCGCAGAGCGCGCGGTCCAATGTTTTGGCGGCGTCACTGGCGGCGTCGGGCATCATCTCAACGCCCCAAACTTCCGTACCGTGAGCTTCCTTGAAATGCCGTGAAAAGCTGCCCCGCCCGCAGCCGACATCGAGCAATACGCGCGTTCCTTGAGGGACAAACGGACGCATCTCCGTCCGCGCGTGTTGATAGTAAGCGGTTTCTTTCTGCTGATAGGATTCGTCTAGCATAAGCACCGGCTTAGGGCGGAGTGAGGGAGTTCTCCGGTTTGAAGCCGGATTGTTGCTGATAAAGATTCTGGTAGAGCGGACTCGTCCGATAGAGCTCGGCATGAGCACCGCTGGCGATGATGCGGCCTTGGTCGAAGACGAGGATCATCGTGGCGTCGCGGATGGTGCTGAAACGATGCGCGATGGTCAGGACGGTTTTGCCGACGACGAGTTTTTGAAGCGCCTTTTGGATGAAGGCTTCGCTTTCGCTGTCGAGAGCGCTCGTGGCCTCGTCGAGGATGAGGATGGGGGCGTTGCGGAGGAAGGCGCGGGCGAGGGCGACGCGTTGTTTTTGTCCGCCGGAGAGCTGTCCGCCGCGTTCGCCGACGATGGTGTCGTATCCTTGGGGTTGCGAGAGGATGAAGTCGTGCGCGAAGGCGTCTTTTGCCGCCTGCTCGACTTCGTCACGCGTGGCGGCAGGGCGGCCGAGGAGGAGGTTGTTATAGATGGTGTCGTTGAAGAGAACCGGATCCTGCGAGACGATGGCGATGTTGCGACGAAGGTCGGCGACACGCATGGCGCGCACGTCGATGCCGTCGATGGTGACGCCACCCGAGGCGACTTCGTAGAAGCGTGGAACGAGGTTGGCGAAGGTGGATTTGCCCGCGCCGCTGGGGCCAACTAGGGCGCAGTTTGTCCCGGCGGGGATCGTGATGTTTACGTCGCGGAGTACGGGCTCACCGTCTTTGTAGCCAAAGGAAACTTCGCGGAAGCCGATCTCGCCGCGGAGGCGCTCGACGCGGACGGGTTTGGGCGGATCGGTGATTTCGAGCGGGGAGTGTAGGACCTCCTCGATACGGTCGAGAGCACTGAGGCCTCGTTTGAGATCATTGTTAATGGCACCGATCTTTTTGATCGGTTCGTACGCGAAGTAGATGGCGCCGACGATGAACATGAAACTCGTCCACGGGATGTTTGCGTAGTAGGCGTAGACCAGAGTGCCGGCGATGCCGAGCGACGAGATGAACTCGATCGTGGGGGAGAGGAAGCTGGAGTATTTCACGATCTTCATCTGAACGTGAAAGAGACTTTGCACGGCAGTGCGGAAGCGGTTGGTTTCGCGTGCCTCCAGGCTAAAGGCACGGACTTCCCTCGTTGCGGTGAGGTTTTCGCTCAACCGGTTGCTGACTACGCCGAGTTGCGACTGAAGTTGCTGAGCGCGGCGGAGGATGTGTTTGCCCACGTAACGAATCGGGAAGACGGCGAGCGGAACGGAAGCGAGGCAGAGGAGCATTTTCCAAGCGTCGGGGGTATCCGAGGCTTTCCATATTAGAGCACCCAGCGCGAAGATGAGAGTCGCGGGTTGTTTGAAAATTTCGTTCCCGACGTTGGTGAGTGTGTATTGAAGTTGATTGGTATCGGCCAGGCCACGCGACAGAAGGTCGCCGCTGGTATGGCGCGCGAAGAAGCTCAGGGGCAGCGCCTGCAGGCGTTGAAAAAAGTCGAGGCGAACCTGCTCCAGCACACGGACGCCGCAGAGGCTGACGAGATACGAGTTGAAGAAAGAGGCCAGGGCTCGAGTCAGGAAAACGGCGGGAACGAGTGCGGCGTATCCGGCGATCTGCCACATGCTCATATTCCGTTCGCCGGTGGAGAAAACGGCGGGGAGAACTTTCTCCATCAGCACGTAATTCAGGACGAAGCCGGAGATGATGCCGTAGAGCGCGGCGCAAAGGACGGAGCCAATGAACTGGGCGCGGATCGCCTTCAGGTATTTAACGTAGGGAAGGAAGCGGCGCATGAGATCGAACGGCGGGTCAGCGATGAAGCTCAGTCTTTCGACGAGCGCACGTCGAGGGCGTCGCGGAGGCCGTCGCCGAGGAAGTTGAGGGAGAAAAGCGTCAGCGAAAACATGCC
>CAMLSH010000070.1 GCA_946482625.1 uncultured Opitutaceae bacterium | reverse complement strand
TACCTGACCGACAAAACCCTTGACTCTCCTGCGCGGGAGTGAGTTTTTGTCCGGCTTCCAATCTTTTATACGTCATGGCCAACACCAAATCTGCCATCAAAGCCGCCCGTAAAACCGAGCGCCTCACCGTCCGCAACAAGGCCGTCAAAACCCGCCTGAAGACCCTTCATAAGAAGTTCGAGACCGCTGCGAAGGCCGGTGACGCTGCTGCTGCGAAGGCCGCCGGTTCCGCTTACGCGTCCGCGATGGACAAGGCCACGAAGTCGGGCGTCGTCCACAAGAACGCCGCCGCTCGCGCCAAGTCGCACGTCGCGAAGTTCGCGCAGGCCAAATAATTTTTCGGATTTCCATCCATCGTTAGTCCCCCTTGAGCCCTCGCCGCAGACAAAGCGGCGAGGGTTCTTTTTTTGTGCGCGGGAGTTGGGGCGCGAAATGGAGATCGAAGGTGGAGTGGACGCTCCGCGCGAGCCGGGCGGTGAGGGACGGCGGTAGGATGAGGTAACGCGGGTGAACTCGAACAACGCGCTCGGAGTGCGCGTTCCACCTCGGAAAAGACTCGAAAGGCGAAACGCGGAATGAGTTGAGCCGGGGCCGGGGGCGTGCCTTTTTCCGCGTCACTCGTGGAGTCGCCCCGCAACGAAATTCTTCTCTACCGGCATGCCGACACGGCTTGGCGCGAGATCGTGCTGCCATGGCTCGAACGCGGGCGCGGCCAACTGGAACGCGCGTATGTCGTGGTCCCTACACGCGGGCAGGCGCATGGCTGGAAACAACGTTGTTTGCGCGAAGGCGTGGGCCTGTTGGGCGTGGAGTTTCTTTCGCCCGGTCTGGCGCGCAAGAAGTGGCTGGCATTGAGCGTCGATGACGCGGCGGCTCGGCCGGCGTTGGGACGCGAGTTGTTGTTGATGGGCCTGCGCACAGTGATCGAGCGGCGGTTGCAACCTCTGGCGGCTGATGAGCCGCAGCGGGGTTTTTTGAAAAGCCTGCAAAGCGATCCAGAGGGCGCGCTCGACGATTTCGACGAACTCTTGAAGGCGGGATTTCGCGCGGAGCATTTTCCGCCGGGACCGCTGGTGGAGATTTTTACCGAACTGACGGCATGGGTCGAAGGACTCGGCTACGATCTGGCGGCGCGTCAGGCGGAAACGGTTGCGCTCGGTGGGCTGGCGGCGGGGACGGCGAAGATGAACGGACGGCTGCTCGTTCACGGACTTGGCGCGGAGCTTTGGGGGGAGTTTTTCAACGTGGCGGCGTTTGTCCGCTGCTTTGACGACGTGACGGTGGGGCTGCCTCAGCCGGAGTTTCGCGGGCGTCAGGAACTCGATGAAGCGTGGATCGAGCTCTGGGAAAAGGTGCTCGCGGTGCCGGCGACATCGGTGGACGCAGAGGAAATCCCGTCGACCTGCGAGGCGGTGGCGGAACTCTGGATACAGACCGGCGTGGATTCTCCACCGGCCGAGTCGATGCCGCAGCGGGCGGGCATCCTGGTGGGCCGCACGCGGGTGGATGAAATGACGCTGGTCGCGAACGAGATCGTGGCGCGACTGGTCGCGGGTGCGGAAAACATCGGGGTGATCTTTCCTACGAGCGACGCGGCGCATCTGCGGCTGGCGCGATTGTTGGGCGAGCGGGCGGTGCCCTTTGTCGATCAACTGGAGACGGCGGGCGCGCCGCCGCTCGACGTGCGGGCGCAGCGGGCGTTGTTGACATTCATCGAAGGCGGCGGGCGGCTTGAGGAATTGCTGGCGCTGTGGCCGTTGCTGCGGGCGCTGGGGCGGACAACGCTGCCGCTCGCAGACGCGCGCGACGTGTGTTCACGGCTTTTCGATGAGCGGCAGACGCACGCGTTGATCGCGTATCGAGAAAACCTCGACGTGCAGGACCGGCCGGAATGGAAGGACGTCCGCCGGGTGGCTGGACTGTTGCCGGAACCGTGGCCGGCGGAACTGACGCTGGCGGAGGCGCTGAAACGATTTGGCGAAGCTTGCACGAAATTGGAACTCGAGCTGCCACAAGGCTGGCGGGCGCTGGACGTTTTCACGGAGCGGGAAACGCGGCCGCTGCCGGCGCGGGTGGTGTTCGCCACGCTCGCGTCGTTTTTGCCGGAGAAGAGTCCGGTCCCGGCGACGTCGGCTCAGAAGGGATTCGCACGGGTGACGCTGACGACACGGCGGCGCGCCGAAGGGTTGATGTGGTCGGATTTGTTTTTGGTGGAAGCGAACGCGGGCGTGTGGCCGGAGCGACGCGAGCCGGCTGTCTGGCTGACCGACGAACGGCGCGCAGAGCTGAATCGGACAGCGCGGCCCGGGTTGGGCGTTTTCACGAGCGAGGACCGGGCGACGTTGGAGAAACGCGGATACGCGATGCTGGCGCGGGACACCCGGGAACGCGTGGTGTTTTCGGCGGCGCTTTTCGACGAGGAGGAACCGGAATTGAAACTCGCGCCGAACAGCTGGCTGGAGCGCGTGTTGTGGAACGAGGCCGAACCGGAGGCGCGCGGTGCCGGGCTGGAAGAACTCTTCGAACGGCGCGTGCAGACGGTGGCGTTGCGTGGAGAAGCGGGCGAAGCCGAGAGCGCAAAGACGGACTGGCTGACAGTGTGGCGTGGGCGGCGCGATGCGACGAAGGCGTTCGACGACTTTTTCTTTTGTGTTGATCCGGCGAAAGTCCGGCCAGAGCGGCTGGCGGCGCGGGTGATCGAGCGGGCGATCAAAGATCCGGCGGAGCTTTGGTTTGGCGAAGTGCTCGGGGCGGAGCGCGTGGCGTGGGAGCCGTTTGTGCGGGAGCGCCGGAAAGTGCTCGGGCAGCTCGCTCACCGTGTCATGGCGGTGGCATTACGGCCGACGCCGCTGGAAGGACGGGTGGGAGAGCGGCCGGTTTTGGAGGAAGCGCAGACGCGGCTGGCGGCAGAGCTGGCGCGGTTGCGAGCGATGTGGCCGGACGATCGTTATTGGGAATCGTTCCACGCAGAACTCGGCGGGATCTGCCGGACGTTGCTCGCGAAAGTCTACGAGTTGCCGGCGGGCACATTGGTGGCGGTGGAGCTGTCGTTACCGCGGGGTGCGACGGTGCCGCTGGGCGCGAGCGGGGAGCGGCTGGAGGTTTTTGGGCGGATGGATTTGGTGCTGTTGGATCGGACGGAGTGGCGTGGCGCGCGGGTGGATGTCGTGGATTTCAAGACTGGCGGAGACACGAAAATCTCGGCGGCGAAAATGGCGCGTGACGGATCGTCGCTGCAGCTCGGCGTTTATCTGGCGGCGGCGCAATCGCTCGGAGCCGATGCGGGTCGCGTGTGGATGGTGAAGCCTGATGGCGCGGCGGTGCCGGCGCTCGGGATGGAGGAGCTGGATGTTGCGCTCGCGGGGCTGGAGCGGCTGGGCCGGCAGCTGGCGACGGGGCGTTACGGAGCGCTCACGCCGGAGCGGTCGCCGTATGCCTTTGGCGGGTACGCGTGGCCGCTGGCGTGCGCGCCGGTGCCGAACGCGGTGTTGCGCGCCAAGTTCGTGGCGACCTTTGGCGAAGACGTCGGCGGCGAGGAGGCGGGCGATGAGTGACGTGTTGATCGACCTGCGGGCGCGGGAGCGTTTTCGCGATGAGTGGCGGAAGAATTTTGCCGTGAGCGCGAATGCGGGCTCGGGCAAGACGACCGCGATCTCGGAGCGGCTTGCCGCGATGGCGATGTCGGCCGAGGCGGCGGAGCTGCTGCCGAAGACGGCCGTGGTGACGTTTACGAAGAAAGCGGCGCAACAAATCGGACAGCGGGCGCGCGCGGTGTTGATGCGGCGGTTGAGCGAGACCGGGCGAGGCGATCTTTCGGCGCTGGATCATCTGGAGCGCGCGTTTTTCGGTACGATTCACAGCTTCTGTCTGCTGTTGGCGCAGCGTTACGGGCAGACGCTGGGTATTCATTTAAACCCGACGGTGGTGGCGGATGACGATGCGGCGCAGTGGGAGGCGTTTCTCGAGCAGGACGCGATGCAGTTCACGTCGCTCACGCCGGAGCAAGTGGACGGGTTTTTGCGTCATGCGCCGCTGGAAACGATCTTCGAACTGGCGCGCGAGCTCGACCGGCGGACGGCGGAAAAATTGCGGGCACGGAGACCGGCGGGAGCGCCGACGTCACCGACGGAGAGCGCGTTGCAGGCGATTCTGGATGCGCGCAGCCGGGGGAAGATTCCGGAGGCGTTGAAGCGCAATCAGGACACGGCGGTGGAGTGGCTGCGTCGGTTTCGCGACGAGCGCACGTACCTGCCGCTGGCGAAGCCGGACGGGACCGCGGCCGGTATCAAGGACTTGTACGCGGACTTTTTTGCGCCGCTTAAAAACTGGCTGGCGGCGGCCGGCGGTGCGCTTGCGGCGGAGCTGGCGGAACGGTATCGCGCGTGGCGATTCGAGCGGGGCGTGCAGACTTACAGCGATCAGATCGAAACGGCGATGGCGGTGCTGCGGGACGCGGAGATTTTGGAGAAGATCCGCACGGAAGGCTGGCGGGTGATTTTGGACGAGGCGCAGGACACCGATCCGCAGCAATTCGCGGTGCTGGTGGAGATCGCGCGCGCGCCGGGCGTGGCACTGGGCACGTGGCCGGCGGGAGGCGGGGCGGGACCGCGTGCGGGGCATTTCTGCATGGTCGGCGATGGGCAGCAGGCGATCTACGGGAGCCGCGCGGACATCCGGAATTTCACGCGACACGTGGAGGCGTTTCGACGCGGGGATGGCGGGGAGTTGTTGGAATTTCAAGTGACCTTCCGGACGCCGAGGCGCGCGATCACGTTATTGAATACGGGGTTTCCCGAGGCGTTTGGAACGAGACGCGAGCACAACGTGGGACTGCCACCGGCGGAAGGTGCGCCGGCACCGACGTTGCAAGTGCCTTATCAGGCGCTGGAGGCGGGGCCGGCGAATGTCGAAGGGCACGCGAGTCGGTTGAAGCTCACGCTGCCGGGGGACGATCCGGGCAAAGTGGATGCGTGGCTGGTGGAAGAAGTGCGGCAGCTGGGGCGGTTTTTTAAAGCGCATGGACCGGCGGGGGTCGGCGCGCGCAGCTGGGGCGAGGTGTGTTTGCTCGCGCCGCGGAACGACTGGCTGATCACGGTGCGGAAGACCCTCGAGTCGGAGGGATTGAAAGTGGCGTTGCAGATGCGGAAGAATCGGAATGGCGACAATCCGATGTACGCGTGGATGAGCGGACTGCTGGCGGCGGTGTGCGATCCGGACAACGCGTTCGAGTGGTTCGGGGTGTTGCGCGAAGTGTTCGCGGTGAGCGATGCGCAGCTGGCGGCGGAGCGCGTGGACAAAGGCGGATTTCGCTGGGACGAGCCGGGCGATCATCCGGAGCCGTTGCGTGGAGCGCTGGAAATTTTGCGGCCGTGGGTGCTGCGCGTGGACGACGAAGGCGGCGAACTGGAGCGGTTCGCGAGTGGATTGGCGGAGGCGTGTGGGTTGAGGGCGAAAGCGCGGCTGGTCGATCCGAGCGGCGGATTGGAAGCGGAGCTGGAGCGTTTACTGGCGGAAGCGGCGACGCTGGGACTGGACGGCGCGGGCCCGCGGGAGTGGTTGGCGCAGTTGCTCGCAGCGCTCGACGACGGCCGGCCGGCGGGGAAACCGGAGGCGGACGCGATCAATTTGTTGACGGCGCATTCGGCGAAAGGGCTGGAGTGGCCTGTGGTGATTCCGTTGGGACTGTGGCGCCCGATCGGGAAACCGCCGGAAAGCGGACTGCGCCTGATCACGGATGCGACGGGAGAACCGAAGGTGTTTTTTGACGGGGCGAGTCTGCCGGACGAGACCGGTGTGGCGCGCGAGCGTGAACAGCACCGCGAACTCGTGCGGCTGCTTTATGTGACGCTGACCCGCGCGCGGCAGCATCTGGTGATTCCGTGGAACGCGGAGTTCGGCGGGAAGCGAAAGAAGAAGGGCGAAATCAGCTTCGCGGAACTGTGGGGAGTGCCGGAGCTGTGGACGGGGTTACCGGCTTTGAGCGGCGCGCCTCTTGTCGATGCGGACGCGCGGACGTTCGCGGAGAACGGCGTGGAGGGGGCGAAAACGGAGGTTGCGATTGTCGCCGGGCGAGCTGTGAACGAGTCCGGCGCGCGGCTTGCGGCGGGAAGTGGCGCTTTGGATACTGAGACGCTCGCGAGAATCGCTCTACCGGGTCGGCTGTTGCCTCACCAGCTGGCGGAAAAGCCTCACGACCCGGTGCGGACGGTTCGGCATGAGTCGTCGCTCGACGAGCCGGCGCCTGCGCGGGAACGGAATGGGGACGAGGCGATCGACTACGGGCTTTGGTGGCACGAGACGGTTGAGTTTATGCCGTGGACGCAGGAGGAGGCGGCAGTCGCGGATCATTGCGCGAAAGCTCTGCTGGGCGCGGCGGCGTTGGGCCTTGAAGCGCGTGGGAAAGCGGAGCTGGCGTTGTTGCGCGGGAGCGAGGTGTGGCAGGAGTTGAGGTCGATGCGATGGAGTCGGTTGACGGAGTTGGCGATTTTCGCGCCGCTCGGGGGAACCGCCTGGATCGATGGTGTGATGGATCTGGTGCTTCACGACGCGGTGTCCGGGGAAGTGTGGGTGCTTGATTGGAAGACGAACCGGCGGAGGGCGGGGGAGACCGATGAGGAATTGCTGGCGCGACTCGTGGCGGAGTACTCGCCACAGCTACAGGCGTACGGGCGGTGTGTGCGGTCTTTTTTCCCGGGGCGGCGGATAAGGCTGCTGGTTTACGCGAGTGTGGCGGGGAAGTGGGCCGACGTGGCGGTGACCTAAAATGGGCTTTACAGGCTGAAAAAAGCTCAGCACGGTCCCCAATTCCAAAGATTCCTTTCACTCCTTTCACCAATCACCATGGGCAACCTTAAGAAGAAACGCCGTCTGAAGATGTCGAAGCACAAGCGCCGCAAGCGCCTCAAAGCTAATCGCCACAAGAAGCGTACTTGGCAGAAATAACGCGTTGCGCGCAGCGGCCCAAGGCCTGCAGTCCCGTCACCCTCTTTCGACCCGCTCCTCACCGGAGCGGGTTTTTTATTGGAAAACGCCTAGGGAGCGATTTCGCAACTTTGTGGCTAAATAATCCGTAAATAGGGCCAGGCAAAGAGTTACGCGGGGCTTTGCACTTGTCAGTGGTCGCTATGAAACGGCACTTTGTGCATGTTCCAGCCCCCGGTGGGCACGACGAAATTCCCCAAACTGCTCATACATTTTCCCTACTTCGTGCCGATTGAGCTCTGAATTTTAAAACGTTTCGCATGCTGTTCTCCAACAAAACTCAGGGATACTTCGTCGAGGTAAACAATTACGGTGTGTTACTCGCACGCACGTCGGCGAAGAGCGGTCCGATGCTGGTGGAAGCGTTGAAAGCGTGTCCTCCGGCGGATGCCGAGGGCGTTGCCGCGGCGGTCAAAGAGATGCAGCCGAAGAGGACGGGAGCGTACGTCCACGCCCGTTGCGGAATTTATCCAAGCAAACGCCTCGTCCGCAGGACTTCCATGGATCCCAAGCGATACAAGGAGGACGGATATCTGAACGAGGTGGTGAACTCGCAGTTTCGAATCGAGGCGGACAAGTATACCCTAGCCGTCTTGAATCCGGCGGATGGGAGCGATTTCGATATCGCGAGAGCGACCGAGAAGGACGCGGTTTTCGTGGGCCTTCCCAGCGAGGAGATCGAAGACGCTCAAAAGCAGCTGCTGGCTCGGGGCATTTATCCCGAGACTCTGGAGTTGGGGTCGCTTGCGACGCTGGGCGGGCTGATGGATTACCTTTCGTTTGCCAAGATCACGACGCCGACACTGGTGCTTGAGATCGATACCGATTCGACCCAGTCGTTCATTTTGAGCGAGGCAGGTTTGGAGTCGACCCGGCCCATTCCTCAGGGCCTGAGCGCGATGATTCCGGTGGTTCAGAAAGAACTCGGATTGAAGGACGAGGAATCCGCGCGGAAGTTATTCTATTCGAACACGTTCGACTTCACGGGAATGGGTGGGGTGCTCACGAAGAAACTCCTGAAAGAGCTGCAATCTTCGATCGGCTTTTACGAGGTGCAGACCGGCCAATCGATCGGCCAGGTCATTTGCACGATGCTGCCGGGCAAGCTCGGCTGGCTCGAAACGGCGCTCGCGACGCAGCTCGGAGTCGGACTTTTGAAAATCGATTTTGAGCCGTGGCTTAAGGCCCGGCGAATCACGCTCGATGGGAAGGCCATAGCCTCCGAAATCGACATCCGTTGGCTGGGTTTGATCAGCCTCATGCTTTCTAATTCTCATGCTCTCGCTTCTGAAAAAAAATCCTGAGGGCTCCGGCGGCGCCGAAGTCAGACCCTGGCATCCGAATTTTCGGAATGCCGCAACGCTCCCCGACGTCAAGGCGGTGCGCACGACGTTTTTCATCAACGCCATCGCCGGCCTTGGGCTGGTGAGTCTGCTCGCGATGGTCGGTTATCAAGAGTACACACTCGCGGATCTGCGTTCGCAGATTGCGGTCCTCGACGAGCAGATAAACCGGGACAAGAAACCGAGCCAGGATGCGGTGGCGCTTTTTGCGAAATTCCAAGCCGAGGAAAAGAAGGTCCAAGAGCTGGATACGTTTTTAAACAGCAATCAGCTGGTTGTCTCGCGCTTCTTGGACCGCCTCGGCAAATCGGTGCCGGCGAAGGTTTCGATCACGACGATGGATTATAACGCCACCGGCGTGAATCTACGCGGGTTGGTCGAAGGCACTCCCGAGCAGGCGAGTGGGATGATTGCCAATTACGAGAAGCAGCTTCGGGCGGATGATGCGATCGGCGGCCGCTTCGACCAGATCGCCCTCACTAATCTCTCACGCGACGCACAGAACGGTCGTCTCTCCTTTGAGATCACCTTGCGCAAGAGCCCGCCGGCGAAGGAGGCGAAAAAGCCATGAACACGAAAACCATTTCAGTCTGGGTAAAGAAACATCCCTTTACCGCTGTGTGCGGGGGACTGTGCCTGCTTCTGCTTGCCGGCTATTTCTTCCGACAAGGGAATGTGCCTGAGGCCGTGGCGTTGTTGGATCAAAAAACAACCGAGAGCCGCCGGCTCAAAGGGAACGTGACTAATTCCATTTCGTTGAAGGAGCACGTAGCTGCGCTGGAAGAGGCGAATCGGAATGTTGAGCAACGCCTCGTCCAGGCGACGGACCTGGCGAAGAATCAGCAATATTTTTATAAGATCGAAGCGGAGACCGGGGTTAAGCTAACAGATTTACGTCCCGGTGGGTCAGCCTCAGCATCAACCGCAAAGCCGGTCGCGGGTGCCAAGAAGCATTACGCTTCGGTCCCGTATTCTTGTACTGTTCAGGGAACTTACAGCCAGCTTCTGGCTTTTCTTCGTAAACTAGAGGGTGGCGAACATTTCCAGCGTATTCTCACCGCCACGGTGAGCATGGGCGGCGGCTCGGAAAGCGCTACGGCTGCCGATCCGATCCTTTCCTTGTCGATCTCTATAGAATTTTTGGGGCAATCATGAAAATTTCGATACGTCTTGTTGGGATAGTTTTGGTGTCGGTTGCGGGCGCCGCCGCTGCCTCGGCCGTCGATGTGGTGTCGCCGGTGAAGCGGTCGGCTACCGTCGAGCTCGCCGCCCGATTATTAAATCCGTCGGCAGCAAAAGAGCCGGCAGGCGCTACCGTCAATCCGTTCACGCTGAGTGGTTCGCGTTCGGTTGATACAGGCGCAGACGAAGGACAGGCGGCTGCGGCCTTGGCCGCGATCATGGCATCCAATCGCACGTTGCTCGTCGCGCTGGCCGATCAACTCGAGCCAAAGGGCACGTTCGTCGTAGGCGGCGAAGCGATTATACTCCTCGGTCAAAAGAAGTTAAAAGTGGGGGAGACCTATCCTATTACCTTTGAAGGTGCGGTTTATGAGTTAGAAATTACCGCGATCGAAACCACACGTTTTTCGGTTCGTTATAAAAACGAAGAAGTCACCCGGCCTATTGTCATCACTAAATCAGGAAAATAATCCATGAGAACACGACTGCTAGTCCCCGCCACCTTGTTGGCATCCGTAGCGCTTGTGCCCACGATTTGGGCGCAAGAGGCTGCTTCGTCCGATACCCCACCCGTACCTGCAATGTCCACCGAATCGAAGGTGGCCGTGACTCAGGGTAAAGACACCCTCTCGGTTGATTTTCCTGACGAGGAAATCCGTAACGTGCTCCGCAACGTTGCCGATCTTTTCGAGCTCAATCTCGTGATCCCCGACACCCTGCAGGGCAAAACCTCCATCAAGCTCCGTGACGTGACCTGGCGCCAGATTTTCCAGGTGGTACTCAATCCGGTCGGATATACGTATATCGAAGATGGCAACATCATCAAAGTCGTCACCGCTGAGTCGCTCAACATGGAGCCTCTCTCGACGGAGGTTTTCATTCTCAATTATGCGAAAGCAGCTGAGGTGAAGCCGAGTCTGGACGCCATGGTGGATACCAAGGTTGGCGGTAAAATCGTAGTCGATGCCCGTAGCAACGCGCTGATCGTCTCCGAGCGTTCTTCTGCCATTCAGCGTATCCGCCCGATCATCCAGAACCTGGATCGCGCCACTGATCAGGTTATGATCGAAACCAAGTTTATCGAAGTGAGCGACAGTGCGACCAAGGACCTCGGTGTGGACTGGGCTGTTTTGAGAGGATATAAAGTTGGTACCGATGGCTATAAATCAACCTATAACGCTACAAGCGGTAGAGAATCCGAAGCTGGCTATAAAGAAGACGGTTTGGACGTCGATTTCATGAACAACGGCTATAATAAGGCCGGTCAGCTGAATACGGTTACGGGTCCTGTTGGCCCTAAGGTGACCAATGGAGTACTGGATGGCATTGGCCCGATGTCTTCTATCGAAAACATATTCACTAATAATGTAAGCCGTGTGAGTACTTCGGTATTTAGTGCTGCGCAGTTCAATCTGACCTTGAATGCACTTCAAGCAGGTGGCGGCTCCAAGTTGGTTTCAAATCCGACGGTGGTTACGCTCAACAACACCGAGGCCAATATCAATGTCGGCCAGGAATATCCCATCCCGAATTACACTTATAATCAGGAGCAAGGCCGCTTCGAAGTCAGTGGCTTCACGTACAAGCCGATTGGCGTGATCCTCAAAGTGACTCCTCAAGTGAACTCCGCTGGCTTTATCAAACTCACGGTCGAGCCTGAAGTGAGCAGCCGCGACGAATCCAAAGACGTTCAATTCGGAGATGCGAAAATTCCAGTCGTGGCGGTCCGCAAAACCAAAACCCAAGTCACTCTCAAGGATGGCTACACTTTGGGTATCGGTGGCCTGCTCGATTCGACCACCTCCAACAGCCAGACGAAGGTTCCCCTGCTTGGTGACATTCCCGGTCTTGGCCGCTTGTTTCGTTCGGACAGCAACTCGAAGCGTCAGCAGAACCTCTTGATTTTCATCACTGCCCGCACGGTAAAGCCAGATGGCGGCACCGTCGGTGAGATCTTCGATCCACGTATGGTGCGTGAAATGAAGATCACAAAAGATGAGCTCCCTGGCTTCCGCGACGGCTCCGATCCGTTCGTTCAGCCCACGCCTCCGGAAGATCCGAAGGCTAAGAAGAAAAAGAAGTAACG